>DAWBVG010000324.1:0-2127 GCA_052279865.1 Muribaculaceae bacterium | reverse complement strand
TTAGTTGACAAACTAATGCCATATCTGTTAGAGAAGGACGGCAGGACGACTATTCCACACTTGCGTTCCTGTGTGAGCAAAGACTGACTATATCGTTCAGCAAACTCCCGGCTGTCGTTCACCGGGTCAAGATGGCTTTGCGCCCACATGTTAGTGGAGAGAGCAAAGCCAACACACAGAATCAATATCTTATAGAGTGTTGCCATATGCAAAGTTACAACGAATAATCGACATTTGATGTGACAAATGTCCTATCAGAGTATGAAAATCAGCAAGAAGCGAAGATTTTTCTTAAATCTCCTCACATTCGGAGGCGTCGGCAGCACTTTCAGCTGTGCCATATCTTTGAGAGTTGTTGTAAATTCTTGAACATACTTTCGATTTTTGCGGCTCCAGCAAGGATGTCGGAGAATGTCGGAACTTTGTCTTCATAGATCATGTTCGAAACCATAGTGTCGTAGTCGTTCTTCCATTCCTCTATGACGCTTTCAGGGGGCGAGAGGACAATCCGTTTGCGAACATCCGGTGTATAGTCAACGTCTCGGATTGATGTGAACACTTCCCTGTGATGGCGTATGGTTTCCCATAGTTCATCATTTGGAATGGCTTTGGCCGCAATGCCGGCATCAAGCATCTTGCAAAGGTCGTAAAGGTGTCTTGACTTGCGGTTGGCATTCCGACCTCCCTCGGTCGTGAACAACTCATGCAATAGAAACGCTTTTTCAAGAAATGTCTTTTCAGCGACGGCTGCAATTACCTGAGTCGCATTGCCGTTTGATGTCAGATGGGGAAACGTCGTGGTTACAAACGATTCTATTTTGGCTTTTGCCGTAGGCTCAAACAGGGAACGCGCTCCCACTTCCAATAAGACTTCATCGCGGAGATATGGATTTGTACCGGAAGGCAATACCGATTTGTAGATTATATGAATCTGTCGTGGTTCCGGATATGTGGCATCCCCTTCTCCATCAGGGTCCACTTTTATGGTAACGAAATCGCTCAATCCCGCCTCTTCTGTAGCAGCTATTAGATCGTTGGCAAGCGTATCTCTTACAAATATGGAGGAGGATTTCCGGAGTTTCTTCAACTGTTTCTTTGTAACATCTCCCTCTATTCCGAACATACTGCGGTCAATCGCGATGTCTATATCCTCCGAAAATCGGTGGATAACTCCCCATACCTTACTGAGAGATGTTCCTCCCTTGAACACCATCTTGTCAGCGTATGGCAGTAAGAAAAGAATGTTGAGTATCTCTGTCACCCAAAAATCTTTCTCGATAGAGGCGACGGGGAGTTTGATTCTTGTCGCCGTCTGTTCAAATACAGTGCGGCGTTGAGCCTCGGTAAGTGTCAGAAACTTATTCATAGGATGCAAGTATTATTTTACGAATCCATGCCGGGATGAGGGCAAAATCCTTTTTTATTGTTTCAAATGGTACGGTCTTTATCAGTTCCCGCACATGAGCAGACTGTTCGGGAGTCAGGTTGTCCTCTCCGATTTCACGGAGTGCGAATGTTAGAAGCATGGCAAAATCGTTTTGAAATGCCAGATTCTTTTTCGCCGTATGCTTGAACAGGATACCCCTTTCCCCGTCAAGCCTTACCTTACGCGGTGAGCCATCGGTCAGGTAAACCACATTCATCGGCAACTGCGTTGACAGGCCGAGCTTATTTAGCGCATATACCCCGCTCGGTACAATCTTCGCCTTATCGCGCCGTGCAATAGCTGTGGCAATCTCCTCAAAAGTAGGATACAGCACCCCCAGTCCCAAAACCTTATCAATTTTGGGATAGCAGTAAATGCCACGAGCCACCCTTATCAGTTTTTGGGAAACAGTCAGTCTTTCGAAAGCTTTCTGAACTGCCTTTGAATCGCCATATCCTGCGTAATCAAGAGGTGATACTATTGTACCCCTCCCGCGTTTGGATATACTTGTAATTATTTTTTCTTCAAGAGACTGCATCTTATTATCGGAGTATTATTGTCGCAAATTTACGATATTTTTGCGACAAAACCAAATTGGCTGCGATGTGTTCTTCGATGTGCCATTAGAGTAGTATATTTGTAGTACACTTAAGTTCTCAAGCTCGAAGCCATAATCTCGGAGTCTTGGTGTAAAGAGGAGA
>DAWBVG010000323.1:0-5689 GCA_052279865.1 Muribaculaceae bacterium | reverse complement strand
AGCCGTATTACTGTAATTGCTATCAACAGCTTCTACGTTTTGTAGATCCTTCCTAATCAAGCCAATTTTTTCTTTTCACCTTTAAATTATTACTTTTCACTTCCAAACACAACTCAGTAAATATTTATGAAAAAAATAATCATTAATTTGGATAATTGTAAAAAATACACTTATTTTGTGATATGAATGTAAATCGTTAACCTTTAGACAATAATCTCAAGTAATGCCTGACTCAATGACAACAGCATATGACAATAGCTGGATACACAACTTGTATCTAATTGGCAGTCAACGCATTACCCCCCGAAAAATATTTCTTAAGAATCTCTCATTCTTATAGTTACACGTGACCACTTCCGTCTCCAAGAGACAGAGGTGAGTCTCGTCATGTACGCATATTTTCGATTTGAAATTTATAAATAACCAAAATACTTAACATCAATACCAATTAAACGAACATGAAAAAACTAATTCTTTTCCTATGTCTACTGATGGCACTTTCCGCGTCCGCGCAAAACAGAGCCATCGCAGCATATGACCCGGTTGCAGCCAAAACAGCTGCCCAAAACGATATTCTGAACTGGATGAGTTATCTACCCGATGATGTATTCGTCGCCCACGTATCTATCCCCGGCACACACGATACAGCCACTGCCGATGGTTGGAAAAGTACAACAGGTCCATCCAATTCTACAACTCAAGAAAAAAATCTTGATGAACAACTCGCAGGTGGCATCCGCGCTTTCGATTTTCGTCCAGGATTAGTTAACAATGAATTATGGTGTAACCATGGTACAGACCAGACTAATCTGAAACTTGCTGATGCATTCACCAAATTAAAAAATTTTCTTGACGCACATCCGAAAGAGTTTTTTGTAATGCATCTTTTTAGAGGAAATATTTTCCGTTCAGGAGAAGCAAGTACAGGTAATAAATTATTAGGAGCAAAGGATGATGAATCTTCACGTAATAAATATAATGAACTTTTCAATCAGCTTTTTAATCAAGGAACATTTGCAGACTATTTTATAGATTATAGTCCATATCTTAAAGTCAAAGATGTTAGAGGAAAAATCATAGTTTTTCGTCGTGATCGCATTGACTTCGCTCATGTAGCAAAAGCAGGTAATCTTACCGGTTGGGTTGGTTCTGAAGAAGAGTGGTCTGAAAATAGTCTTGTTTCTGTCACTAATGCTTCTGATCCAACAATTAAAGGCATTATTCGTGCCACAGATGTATCATCACCAGATAGCGAAGACCAACTTAATATAGAAAAAAGATCTATTACAAATCTATTTTCTTATAATTGTAATCAACCTAATCCTAATGATGCTAAAAAAACAGGTACATATAAGCCTTATTGGTCTATGACCTTTACTTCCGGTGCATATACTGTAAATCAATCCGGAATTAACAAAGAAAATACAAAAGCTTATCTTGAAAATGCTACGCACATAAATCCTCTTTTTACAAATCTCGTCAAGAATGCCGATAAAAAAGGTCCAACCGGAATAGTCTTTTCTGACTGGGTACTTACTGATTCGCACGATGGTTATGCCACAATGGGAGTGGAACTTGTTCCTACCATTATCTACAATAATTTTGATTATATAGATCAATATATTCTGGATGATGAATTATTTGCAGAAGAAGCTGAAAATCTTTGGGACGATGGCAAAGAATATTTCATTCGCAATGTTGAGACAGGAGAATTTCTTTCAGCAGGAGCAGACTGGGGAACACATGCAGTCCTTAACAAATATGGCATTCGCGTTAAATTTGCTTATGATAAAGATAATAATGCTTATCAACTGAAAACATCATTTAATAATGGTGGAATTGGTGATAATTATTATATAGATAATAGTAATCCAGCTCTTTTTAAGGCACATCGTGAGGGTTCGGGTCATTTTTCCTTCTCCCTTGGAAATCAATATATGTCAGCTATGACAAATGGAAATTCATATGCTGACGGCACCATATATGTTGTCGATGGTGCAGACTATGATAAAGAAAATACCATGCAACAATGGGAAGTAATATCCGTTGAAGATTATTTCAATAATGAAATAAAGAATGCTTCTCTGAATAATGGTGTGGATATATCTTATATGATTAGAGGTCACCGTTTCTTACCTAATGATAATGATAATTGGACAGGAACAACTAATTATAAAGAAGTATGGGCTGGAATTAATAAAACCACTATTCATGCTTCCTACATAGAATATAATGGAACTAATGCATGGAATGATAAAAATCTTGTATTACATTGCCGTAATACTGAATCCAGTTCACTTTATAATTCTAATACCGTGTGGTCTTTTACACACACTGACAATATAAATAAGGCAGGCGTGTATAAACTGAGATTCAAAGCCGCACACTATAATTTCAATCTAAGTGAATCCACACTTACATTTAAGGTAAACGGACAAGATATTAAATCAAAACTACAAAGTATTAGTGCAAATGACGCCACTTTGTATCCCACTTTGCCTGCCACTTTGGCTGTTACATCTTTCCGGGATAATCCTTCAGATTATACAATTGAACTGGATCTTATTCTTGATGAGAAAGGTGAAATTACTTTTGAAGCTTCAAAAACAAAAACCAATTCCATTACAGGATTCTTTCTTGATGATATAGAACTTATCTATTATGGTCCGGATCCCACAGCTACTTGTGAATTCCTTCAGAAAGTTGTAGATGATGCTACAGCTAAAGTCAATGCACTACCTGAAAATCTTCGTGAAGGTTGGGAGAATGAAATGGCTCCATATAATGCAATAATAGAATCTAAAGATATTGTAGGAGACGGTTCTGCGGAAGCTTATGAAATCTACAGTCTTCTTCGTGAGCGTGTATTGCAAAACACAACCGAAGGTGCTGATTTCACAGGAGCCATCATAAACAATAGTTTTGAATTAGGCAATGGTTTCGGATGGGATTATTCTCAATCAGATCAAGTGGATGTAAAACCAAATTCAGATGCCACATATACAGTAAATAACTGTGATGGTAATTACTTATATAACACCTGGCCTAAGGGTTCGCCTATCACTCAAATAATTCCAAATCTTCCTGCAGGTCATTATAAGCTACAGGCAATGGCAGTAACAGGAGATACGGAAGATCCTCGTTATGCGTATTTGTTAGGAGGCAATTCCTACAGCGAAGCATTGCAAATTAACCTTGATAAGGTTACTTTTTCTGAAATAGAATATGAATTCGATATTCTTGAAACAGGCGATGCAATAATCGGTATTCTCGGAGGTAATGAGAATGGTACTTATGATGAAATAGGTGGACAATGGTATAAAGCTGATAACTTCCGTCTAACATATATGGGTGAACCACAGATGGATTCTTTCTATGATTTTCTACGTAAGGCTATTGATATGGCAACTACTCGTGTCAATATGCTTCCGGAGGCATACCGCACCGGATGGCAAGAAGAGATCGCTCCATATGAGGCTATAATAGAGAATAGAACTCTTGAAGGTGACGCCACAAAAGAAGCTAACGAAATTTATGCATTAATGCGCACCCACGTATATTCACAAAATTTCTCGGGTGCCGACTTTACTCCAGCCATTACCAACAATAGTTTTGAATGGGGAACTACCTACGGCTGGACAGTCGCCAATCCCCGCAATGACACAGGTGTAAAGAATAATTCAAATCCTATATATCAAGTTGATAATTGTGATGGTGAATATCTTTTCAACACCTGGGATGGTGATGATTTCGGTTCACCTATAAATCAAATTCTCCAAAATCTTCCAGCAGGTAAGTATAGACTTGAAGCACTGGTTGCCTCTGATCAGAATAACCGTATTTGGATCACAGCAAACAATTTCAAGAATTATATTCAAGTATCTACTCCCAAAACAACAATGCATAATGTGGAACTTGAATTTACAATTAATGAAACTCAAGATGTAACCATTGGTGCAGTGGGAGGAACCAATACCGGCACATACTGGAAAGCCGATGGAGGAAACTGGTATAAGGCTGATAATTTCCGCCTCACGTATGTATCACCTTTGGAGCAGACAATCACCTGGACCATGGAGGGCACCAAATATGACACCATCATTCTTCCTTTCGGAGTGGATAATGAGGATATGCCTGAAAATCTCTATTTCTTCAGCACTGACAGTTTCGATGATAACAATGGCACAGAAAACTATCACGTTTTGTCACTCGGAAATGCAGAGTCTTTCTTGTTACCTAATACTCCTTATATAGTGATGCGTGCCGATAATGTGTATTCAACCCGTTCGGTAGTGGCTGTTGATGAAAATACATACGAATTTACCGGCATTCCGGAAGGAAATAACGAAATTGAATGCACAAGTGGTGTGCTCACAGGCGTGCTCTCTGATACGAATGTTGTAGAAGGACACTACGTTGTCTCTCATGGTGATGAAAACTCATTCTTCACCAATGCAGGAGGAACGGTAAAAGCATATCACGCTTATATTCGTAATGACAATCTTTCAGCAACGCCCACTTCTCCCACAATATATTTCGAAGCTCCCGAAAACATCGGCACAGGCGTTGAGAATATTGCAGCAGATGACAGATTGGTTGATGTGTTTACCACAACAGGTATAAAAATCCGCAGGAATGTAACTGTCGCCAAAGCTCTTGACGGTCTTGATCCCGGCATCTACATTCTTTCTGACGGATCCCGCATACGCAAAACTTCCAAATAAAAAATTTAATCCCATTATCAAGAAATAAGACTCGGAGATTTCCGAGTCTTATTTTGTTTCAAAAGGTTCCGTTTAGCGAGCACTGCTCGTGACTCATCTTTTTTCAATATTTTTCTTTATGATGAAGTCTTGTCTTATTATTTTTCTTATTTTTGTAAAAAATAAGAAAGAAACATATGAATCTTAAAGATAAAGTTGTGATTGTGGCTGGTGGTCGCGGACTTATCGGCAAAGAGGTAGTTGCCGATCTCTTACGCCACGACGCCATTGTCATTGATGCGGATATTTCCTGCAGCAACGAGAATCCTTCTGAACGTCATTTCGAATTCCCCCTCGATATAACTTCCAATAATTCGATCGATGCGCTCATAAAATTTGCAACAGATAAATTCGGACGCATAGATGGTCTTATCAACTGCGCATATCCACACACTAAAGACTGGGGACGATATAAATTCGAAGACAATCCTTTCCGGCACTGGGAGGAAAACGTAAGGATGCAACTTAATCCTGTCTTCTATCTCGATCAGCAAGTGGCACTCGTGATGGAGCGTCAGAAAAGCGGCTCTATCGTGAATTTTGGTTCCATATATGGCATTGTTGGAAATGATTTCACCATCTATGAAGATTACAACGGCAGTTCACCGGTGGAATATTGCGCTGTGAAAGGCGGCATAATCAATTTCACACGTTATCTTGCATCCTGGCTGGGCAAGCATAATGTGCGTGTCAACTGTGTATGTCCGGGAGGCATATGGGATCATCAACGCGAAGAATTCGTGCGTAATTACGAACATCGCTGTCCTATGAAACGCATGGGAAATCCTGATGACATCGCTCCTCTATGCCTTTTCCTTATATCGGATGGCGCCAAATATATTACAGGACAGATCATAGCCGCCGACGGAGGCTGGACAGCAATATAATTCAACTAATTAATAATTAATAATTAATGGTTAATAATT
>DAWBVG010000322.1:0-8887 GCA_052279865.1 Muribaculaceae bacterium | reverse complement strand
CGAAATCATAAGAGCAATAGAGCTGATCATCTACATAACCTTCAATCTTTCCGTTCTTGCATACTACCTTAAGTTTATACCATCTTCCGTTCTCGATTTTGAATGACGGACGCTCGGAGATAACCCCTCCCGCTCCGTTGTTGACATCCTCAAAAGCGATGCCGGTATTGCCCCAGCCGCCGATATTGAGCTGATAGTGATGGTTCCAGTCTGAGTCGTTGCAACCGAACACAAGGAGGAAACCCTCGGCACCGGAATTCTTTTTAGCCTCCACTTCGATCACGCCGTCGCGGAAAGCAAGCGTGTTCATAAGAGTGATGCAGCGTGTAAGATTGCTTACGCTCTGCGTCATCACGCCGTCTTCGCCGGCAGCCCATGTGCCCTGCATGTCTGTCCATTCATCACGGTTGCCAAGGAAATCGGCACTGTAAATCACCTTCCCGTCATGGTCTGAAACCTTGAAATTGCGGAAATCAGCAGCCGTTGACCAGGTACCGATTCCTACACGTCCGTTGTAAGCCACCCCCGCGCGTTCGCTCTGCAGCGAATTGTTGAGATTGTATGTAGGAAGGTTCTCGCTGAAAAGCTTCTGGGTGTAATATGACGCACGTCCGAACACTTCTCCGGAATGTTGCCAGATAAGGTTGCAATGCCAGTTGGGAGCATTGTCGTTGGTGATAAGTGGCGCATACGAAGCCATCTTCACCAGGTCGGAATTACGCTCCATGCTCATCATGAACACAGCCTCCGACAGGGAAGCTTCCATATTTCCCTCTCCGACATTCGCATTTGCAGCGTATTCACCCACATAAATATCGTAATGACCGCGAGGTGTCTTGTCGAAGATAGTGCGGCTGTTGTAGAAATAATCCGGAGTGACATACCAGTGCGGGTCGATCATGTCTGTACCGAGACGGAGGTTGAACTGCTCGGCATGATCAATACCCATGGTGTTTAGGAAGATAAGCTGAGGATATTCAGCTTTAAGTTTATCGTAGATGAATTTGAAGTTGACATCATAACGTGCGGTGAAATTCTCGTTACCAATCTCCACATATTTCAAAGGGAAAGGTGCGGGATGACCGGCATCGGCGCGACGTTTCGCCCATTCATTTGTGGCTGGATCTCCGATGGCATATTCTATGGCATCCTTTATATCCTGATAATACGGCAGAAGGGCTTCCTCGCCGCTGGTATATTCACCTGTCCATCCGCAGCATGCAAGACCGGCGTTTCCCACAAACATGCAGTCCATCCCCGTGTCTTCGCAAAACTGCAGGATCTCGTGATAACCCATGCCCCATGTAGAACGATAGCCCCATAGGTCGTATTCGCCGCGACGCGTCATCGGATCTCCGAGAGTCTCTTTCCATCTCACACGGTTATCGAGGGTGATACCCTCCACAATGCAACCGCCGGGCCATCTTATGAATTTCGGCTTAAGGTCGGCAAGCATCTGCGCGATATCAGCACGGAGTCCGTTCGGACGGTTATTGAAAGTCTTCTGCGGGAAGAGCGACACATAATCCACGTCTATTGTTCCGTCACCGGAGAATACGAGTGCGAAATTCGCATTCTTCAAAGTCTGCGAAGGTACCAGCACACCCTTGTATTCCTTCCATTCCCCGGAATTATCCACATCAAACACCTTCTCGGCAATCATCTCCTTGCAATCGGCATCATATACCACAGCCGTCACTTTTCCTTGATAATCTGCGGTATTAAGATAGAAACGGAGATCATACGAATCACCTTTTTCTACCGAGATTCCCCAATAGCCCGTGTTAATAAGCCTTGCACGCGCACCACTCTTAGAGGCGGAAATCGCCAGATTCATCGCATTGGGAGTATTTTCATGCAAAGGGGTGACGGGAGTAAGCACATCATAAACAAGCGCGCAATTTTCATAATCCACACGCCAGCCCGTCATCTTCTTCTTATCGAAATCCCAATCCCAGGTGTGAGATCTGTTAACCAGATCGTTATAGTTCTTGATTGTGCCGGCAGTAATTTTATTTGTTCCGCTCTTTGTAAATCCACCCGGAGGAGTCTGCTCCTCGAATCCACGGTTTTGCAAAAGCTCTGCATAGAGACCTCCGTCACCGGAATGATTGATCTCCTCAAAAAAGATTCCATACATGTTGGGGTTGATGTCATGCCCCTTTGAGCCGGCGTCTACATAAAGAGTTTCCTGCGCCGAAGAAGTAACTGCCCCCGCAGCAATCAACGCTGCCGCGATAATTTGATGATTGATATTCATATAGGATACACGATATTAGGTTAGTACCTTTCTGTAGGTTAACACCGCAAATTTAATAAATTAATTTGAGATACGGAAAAACCATTGACAATCTTTCACTTGCTCTCTGCCCACTCAAAAGCTTATCGGACTGCGCCCGATAAAGTAAGAAGTAAAAAGGGACAAGTAAAAAGTAAGAATTGGCACGCCTAAGAATTTTGTATCGAACGGTGCCTCAGACCGTAGCTGCTGTTGCTTGCAACTGCAGCCTCGCGGCAAGACAGCAGAATTTTATCCTTTGTTTGTGCTGCAGTTGCAAGCAACAGCAGCTACGTCTTGATACTCACATTAGAGGCGCGACAATTTATCTCTTTTACCTCTTCCCTTTAACTTTTTACCTCCTCGGGTGCAGCCCGATAAACGGGATGCATTAAAAAAAGAGGGTGGGATTTTTCGTATTTCCGTTTTTTTACTTATTTTTGAAAATTGAAAATAGTAAACTGAAAAAAACAGACAATCCATGAAGAATAGCGCGGAAATGGCCAACCGGGTGTTTGACCGCTGTGTGGCTGATTATCACAAGACCGACAACGTTGACGCTCCTTGCGTGAATCCTTTCGAGGAGGGATCGCTTGAGGCTATTTTCTATAACAAGAACTGGGTGGATGCCGTGCAGTGGCACCTTGAGGATATAATCCGCGACCCGGACATCAATCCAGTGGACGCAGTAGCCCTCAAGCGCCGCATCGACCGCTCTAACCAGGTGCGCACTGATATGGTAGAGGATATCGACACATGGTTCCGTGACCTTTACAAGGATGTCACTCCACTTCCTGAAGCCACTATCAATACAGAATCTCCGGCATGGGCTCTCGACCGTCTCTCGATCCTCGCCCTGAAGATCTGGCACATGCGCGAGCAAGCTGAACGCGGTGACGCGTCGGCGGAACACATCGCAAAGAGCCGTGCCAAACTTGACGTGCTTCTCGAACAGCGTGAAGATCTCACCACTGCCATAGATACCCTCCTTGAAGATATCGAAGCCGGCAGAAAATACATGAAGGTTTACCGCCAGATGAAACTCTATAACGATCCGGCAACAAACCCGGTGCTCTATGCAAAGAAAAAATAGGAATGTGCTGATCAGCCGTTTCTCGGCATTGGGAGATGTGGCTATGACATTGCCGTCGGTCTACAACGCCTGCGTTGCCAACCCCGACGACAATTTCTATTTCCTTACCCGAAACCATCCGGCACAAGTATTCATCAATAAACCCGACAATCTCACGGTTGTCGGAATAGATCTCAGCAACTACAAGGGAGCGGCGGGAATATGGCGTCTCGCCGCAGCCTTGAGGTCGCGTTTCCATATCGACACTTATGTGGATCTCCACGATGTGCTGCGCACTAAACTGCTGCGTAAATTCCTTATGCTCCATGGCGTGAAATGCCGCCATATTGACAAGGGACGCGCCGACAAAAAGAAACTGACACGCCCCAACCATAAGGTACTGATACAACTAAAACCCACACCCGAGCGCTATGAAGATGTGTTCCGCTCAGCAGGCATATCTCTTGCAGATTCCTTCCGCTCGCTTTACGGCGAGGGGCAAGGGAATCCTTTGGAATTCCGGGATGTTTGCCCTCCGAAGAAAGAGGGGGAATACTGGCTGGCAATAGCTCCATTCGCCAAGCATCCGGGGAAGATATATCCTTTTGAGTTGATAGAAAAAGTGGCGGCACATTTCGCCGTGCGCCCAAATACACGCATATTCATTTTCGGCTTCGGAGCCCGTGAGGAACGTCAGATAGCAACGCTTGCCGACAAATACCCCAACATCATCAACATGGCGTCGGCAGCCCTCGGTATTGGAGCTGAATTGTCGCTCCTCAGTCATTGCGATGTCATGCTTTCAATGGATTCCGCCAACATGCATCTGGCATCGCTTGTCGGACTGCGCACTGTGAGCGTATGGGGGGCAACTCACCCTTATACCGGCTTCATGGGATGGAAACAGAATCCCGCTGACGCGGTGCAGTTAGATATGACATGCCGCCCATGCTCGGTGTTTGGAAACAAACCGTGCATGCGCGGCGATTATCATTGTCTGTGGGGCATCACACCCCAGATGATCATTCAGCGTCTGAATTCTTAGAAACTTCTAAGAAATCTTTTAACGAATCACTTTCTTTGTTACTTTCGAACCCTGACGAACGATGTAGATTCCTTTGTCGGGATTTGAAACGCGTACACCCTGAAGATTGTAATACTCTACAGGAGCGTTCTCATCGGCATCAACAGCGATGTTTTCAACGCCACTTGTCTTCACGCTCTTGGCAAGAAGTTTAAAGCTCTTGAATGCAAAGCGGTTCTGCACTCCAGCTTTTGCCTGTTTTGTCATCTTGATTGTGAGTTTACCGTCGTCGCCAACTGTAACTTCTTCGGTCTTCTCACCTGTCTTCAGAGCATCGGCAGCTGAATGATACCAAAGATCAAGCTCTGCAAAATCAACTACCGGGCATTTTGTGCCGTTCACATCAAGTTCGAAATCTGTATTATTCTGATTGACTACGCGATAAACGAGATTGTAAGTACCGGCAGGCAGACCTTCAACTTCCTGCTTCACAACATCCTCGCTGTCGGTAAGCTCAGTGTCGTTTTTATCATTTATGCAGAATCCATAAGTGTCTTGATGAGCCCATGCGTCGCCATCTCCATAAATCCAGTTGGGGTCGGGGATAAGGATGTCGGCTTTCTCTCCGTTTTTTGTCCATTCCCAAGCAGTGAGATTTTCGCTATCATTCTTAGCCATGTTATGAGCCTTGATAAGGAATGAGGCATCTACCGGAGCCTCGGGAGTTGCTGCAAGAAGACTTTTCTTCATATCTTCAAGAGAGATTACCTCCCAGAGGGCAGCATCAGCTTCGTCAACCTGCTTTATTGTCCACTGGATATCCTGATGGCAAGCTTTCTCCCAGTTCCACCAGTCGCCATCTTTGAAGTCGAACTTCTCATTGAGAGCGAAGAATTTTCCGGCATGTTTGATAACGTATTTGTCGCCTTTTTTCACAAACTCGAAATTACCGGCATCACCCTCGCTGCCATCAAGGAATGTCTCTCCGCCCGCTTTCCAATAGCCGAGTGATGATTTCACCTTGCATGTGCCGTCAGGATTGTTGATGATCTCAAATACGCGACCTTCGCTTTTGGTAACGGCTGCGGTTCCCCAGGAATGACCACTGTTGAGGAACGTACCCATTTCGACATTCTTGATGCAATACTGTCCGTTTTCCACCTGCGCGAACGCGCCCAAAGAGAGTGCTGCCGCACCCATTGTAAGTAATAATTTTCTCATGTTTAAAATTTTAGGTTAAGTTGATTTATGGAAGTGCGGGGATTCCACGAGGAGACCCCCGCACTTTTATAGTTGTCAGAATGTATAAACCACAGTTGTTACGCTATAGGGCTCAAGGAAGACTTTGTCTGCCTTGTTGAAGCGGTCATAGCGGAGATGTTTCTTGGAGGTAGTGGTATAACGCTGCACGATCTGAGGAGCGCGGCCTCCGAAAGATGCATTGAGAGTAACACCGTTGTTGCTGTTCATGTTGGTGTAGACAGCCACGATCTTCGAACCATCGGGCGACATCCATGCCGAACCGAAGAAGTCTTTTGATTCGTTATGGTTCAGAGCCACGCGCACATATCCGGGGCGCACGAAGAGACTGTAGTTACCGAGCACCCAAAGGTTGTCGGTTGCCTCGACAGTGCCGCCAACAGTGAAGTCATCACTGTATTGACCTCCGGCTGCGGTGGTCTTGATGAGTTCGAAGCGGTTTTTCTGATTGTAACGTTCCACAGACATTGCCGTCCAATAGCTCCATGAAGAAACATTCGCCACAGTCAGGTCATTATGAATAATCTTCGACATGTAGATAGCAATATCGAATTCGCTCGCTGCATCATAATTTCCACCTGCAAGCTCCGAAGGACAAGCATCAAGCATCGACCACTCTGTCTGCCAGAGTTTCAAACCCTGGGCATCAGCGGCGGCACGTGCTTTCTGACGCACTTCACGCATGCGGTTCCAATTGTCGAATGTCCAATAGCTGTGGCCGGCAACATGGTTGTCAACACTTGCCAGATCTCCGACATAATTGGCAGAACCTTTGGTGAAAAGATGTTTGATCACCTGGCGGCGCGTGTCATCACCCTGATAAAGGTCTTCCCAGGAAGCAGCCTCGGCAAGAGAGATTTTGGTCTTGGAATTTTTAGCAGTCAGAGCTTTGTCGAGTTCTTTAGCCAGCTTGGCAATCTGCGTATTGTTCCAGCCGCTACCCTCCTGGCTGTCTCCGTTCCAGTCAAACTGCGGCTCATTGAGAGGCGAAATGTGAGTCACGTTATATCCCGCTGCATTGAAATGCTCAGCCACATTGGCAAGATATTCCGCATAGTCATCATAGCAGTCATCCTTCAGGTTGGAACTTGAACCGGACTGTGAGAAGCCCTTGCCATTCTTTGTCCACTGCACAAGGGGAGAGTTGGAGAAGAACACGAAATTCTCGCATCCCATATTCTTTGCCTGCTCCATGAAGTAACGTTGACCCTCACAGTTGTTCCAGTTGTAAGTAGAACCTGAGAGATAACTCTCGGCGCGGTTATTGAGAGCAATACCGGAATCATCACCTTGCTCGGCAGTGCCGGCACCAAGATTCACGCGCCATACAGACAGACCGATACCGGCAGGCTGCCCGTTAACCTTATTCTGAGAGAACAGATAATTGGCGATTTGCTGGCGGTTTGCGCTCCAGTATTTACCGATCACGGCAGGAAGCCAGCAGTCGGACGCTCCGAAACCTTCCGAAGTTTGGAAAGTCTGGGCTGTATTGATCTCGGCAGTCTGCGGAGTGCAGGAGAAGGTTGGACGCGGAGAAGTCACCTCATCATCGGGAGAGAGCACTTCCTCAGGCTCAGGAGTATCAATAGGCACTTTTGTGGAGACTCCTTCCGGCTCGTCAAAACATGCCGTAAGACCAACAGCCATTGCGGCAATGAATATATATTTCAGTATTTTCATTTCACTTGAAAACTTTAATTAATGTGCAATGCTAAATTTAATGTTAAATGTGTAATGCTAAATTTAATGTTAAATGTGTAATGTGTAATGATTAATTGCTGAACCAACAACGATAAACATCAAGCATACATTATACCACATATCTCTGTCTGAGCATCATTTAACATTAAGAACCTTGAGTCAATGCATAATTTAACATTACACATTGAAAATTAAACATTATTTATCACCACCCGGGGTTCTGAGTTAAACTAAAGTTGGAACGCTCTATCTCAGAGACAGGTATAGGCCAGATGAGATCGCGGGGGGCCTGGAAACGTATACCCTTGTCGGAGGATTCTCCCTGGTTTGCCTTCTCATACATATCGGCATTCTCACCGGTATTATATTTCACGAATGATCCGTTGGGACCGAAAAGATTCTCCATCACTGTCTTTCCGTTTGCATCCTTCCAACGGCGTATGTCATAAAGACGGTTCGACTCGAAAGCAAGCTCAAGACGACGCTCAAGACGGATTGCCTGACGCAATTCATCACCGGAGGAGGTAACCTCACCAAGTCCCACGCGTTTACGAACCTGATTGAGATATATGCGAGCATTGCCGTCATCATTGGTCTCGTTGCAAGCCTCGGCATACATCAGCAATACGTCGGCATAACGGAGAAGACGGTTATTGAGCTGAACCTTACGGATATTATACACCTCTGGGCGATCTGCAACCGGCACATAGAACTTACGGATAATACGTGCAGACTTATGGATGGCGGGGTCTGCAATAAAGCAGGTAGTAGCAGTGTTACTTGCCCATCCGAAACCACCCTCCGAAACGGGTTTACAATAATTGTTGTAAGCAACGGTGCCTACATACTTGCTTCTGTTGGCATTGTAATAGTCGCTCATGCGAGTCTCACCGGCAATCGTGCGGTCACCGGTCTTAATGATTGTCCAGCGTTGGCGCTCCGTGTCACCAGCAGCAACATATGCATTTTCAAGATCGGAAGTGGGTTGTCCCCATGACCAGCCATCACCGACATTACATTCACGACATCCTGAAATAACTGACAGACATCCGCCAACATTGTAGGGATCCGCCTCGAATTTAGTCTGGATTTCAAACATCGATTCGGCATTATTATTATGTCTTACCGACCATACGTCGCCGAAATTATCCATCAGCTTATATTCGTTCTCGTCGATTACTTTCCAGAGAGTGGCTTTTGCTTCTGCGAATTTCCCCTGATAGAGCTGTGCCTTGCCAAGGAAACCAAGAGCAGCCCCCCGTGTGGCACGTCCCATATCGGCTGCTCCGTATTCGCTTTTCTGAGGAAGAATCTCAGCCACATCGGAAAGCTCTTTCTCAATGAAAGCATAACATTCGTCAAGAGAATTGCGAGTGATGCCGACACCCGATTCTATAGTGGTGGTAACCAAAGGCACGCCCCCGAAATTTCTTACAAGATCAAAGTAATAATACGCGCGCAGGAAACGCATCTCTGCGAGACGGATATTTTTCTGACGCTCGTTCATATCAACGGCAGGCACACGCTCAAGACCCGTATTACAAGTTGCAAT
>DAWBVG010000321.1:0-5218 GCA_052279865.1 Muribaculaceae bacterium | reverse complement strand
GCCGGTAGTGCAGCCGGAGCGATATAACACCCTTATCAAAAACCGGGTCGACACGGCAGAAAAACTTAACCTGAATCCCGATTTCATGAGACGCATACTGGCAGAAATCCATGAGGAATCCGTGAGACAACAATTCAATGTATAAATTAATGTACAAAATGTTGTCACAAATATCCCGGTTAGGAGTATAATAAGTAAACGAATTAGATTCCATAATGACCGGTCAGGAGTTCAGAGCTCTCATATTGCCTTTGCAAGACGCGATGTATCGCGTGGCATTCCTTCTGTTGCGACAGGAGGATGACGCTGCCGACATAGTGCAGGATACCATCCTGCGCCTCTGGCAACGGCACGATGAGATCTCTGAATCCCAAAACCACAAGGCTTACTGTCTCACGGCTGTGAGAAACGGAGCTCTTTCCCTGATCCGGTCGAGAGAAGAAAACGTTGAGATTCCGGAAAGCATTCCGGCTCCCGACAATCTGCAAGACCGGCTCGAATCAAAGGAATCGCTGTCGCTTGTCAAGAAGGCAATCGAGTCTTTGCCTGCCAATCAGAGGGAGGTAATACGGTTAAGCTCCTATATGGGTTGCTCGAACGACGAGATCGCTGGCATAACAGGACTTACTCCCGTTAACGTCAGGGCTCTCCTGAGCCGCGGAAGACGGCGCATCAGGGAATTGATGATGAATAAATAAAATTGAATAATGAATAATACATCCGACATAACACGAATCCGCACACTGCTCAACAGTTATTACGACGGTTCCATCTCTCCGCAAGAGCGGAAAGAGCTGTCGGACATGCTGATTGCAGCCAATTCTCTTCCGGAAGATATTGAAACCGAGAAAGAGATATACCTATCGATAGAGAATCCGGAAGAGATCCACGTGCCGGAATATCTGTCGCAAAGAATAGAAGATACCATCTCCGCCGCTTCGCCCCGAAGAAAGCCCTTCAAATGGCAGATGCTTTATTATGCAAGCGCCGCAGCCGCTGTAATCCTTTTATTCTCCATGATATGGAATGCCGTAGACATTACAAACACATCCATGGAAATACAGGAAAGTCCGGTAACCATCATGGCGGCATACACTTCAGATGAAACAAAGACGGAACCGTCTCATATACAGGTGAGTCAATCTGCTGCCGAAAAGGAGGATACTGACAAACAAGAATTCAGTCAGTTGAAATCTGCATCCCATAAACAACTTGCCGCAGCCATTCCAGCAACCTCCAAGACCAAATCCAAGGGGAATGTAAGAGTGGTTACGGATCCTGATGAGGCAGCACATATCCTTGATTGCGTAATGGGCATTCTGACGGAAAACATGTATACCGCAGAGCGAGCCTGCGACAAACCTGATATTATTATCGAATCAATGAACCATACATTATCAAAAACAGATTTATGAAAAAGTCTTATATCAAATTATTTTTGGCAGCAATTGCCACAGTATTATGCGGGCTTCCCACTTACGCTGCCGATTTATTCCCCTCTCTCTATGATTCTCCGAATATCGAGACTGTTTATGTATCGAAAGCGATGATGATGAATTCCAACAAATCGCGTTCGATACTTTACAATCAACTTAACATATACGATTCCAAGAATCTCGACGATCTATACGTATATTCCGCAAAAAATCCGGAGGGAATAGAACTTGCACAGAAAGCCCTTGCCGACTACAGGAAGAAAAACAAGAATCTTGAAGTCCTCATGAGAACAAAATCCGAGAAAGAGGAATCCGTGATTTACGGAATGCCCAGTGAAAAACCCGGTTTTTATTCCAACATAATCATCATGAACAATGGTAAAAGCTTTTCGATGGTGGTGCTTTCAGGTTCAATCAACCTGAATTTCGGGCAGATGGGCTTCATCTTCCCGAAATCCAATGGTATTCTAAATTTAGATCAATTGAAACAGTTAGATCAGCTGAAGCAGCTGAAGCAATTAGATCAATTGAAGCAACTTAAGTCATCTGCTCATTTAGAAAGGATGTCAAGAACGTCGGCAAGACGATCTCCGATACCTATGGTATAACCCTGAGTGGCGAAAACCACACGATTGAACGTATCAGCTACGACAACTATCGGGCGTTCGTCAGTTTCAAGATTCAGAGATGCCTTCAGCTCTTTAAGCGACACACTGTCATTGTCAATACCAAAGACTGCAGTTGAAGGGAGATTCGGAAATGCAGAGGCATTGAAACGCGACATCTCTCCTTCATTTTCAAAAAGCAGCATCAGTTTGTTGCCCTGTTTCTCAAACTCATCTTTCAACTTGGAAATGTCGTTGAGAATATGTGACGTAGGCTCATTATTAGGTTTTATAAGCGCAAGCACATAGTAACCCCGACCGGTTTCAGACAAGAGGCTTCTGTCTGTGCCGGTCTTTTTGTCATGATAAATGTTTTCGGCATTCAAAGAACCGATCACCGACAATGCATTGTCATCCTTTCTTATTACAAGAGGCACATCTGTTTCCTCGCCCTCGTTTATCCTGAAAATCTCGCCACGAGCAAGCACAGAACCGTCTGCCATACGTCTACCGGTGAGAAGCATGTAATTACCCTCATCAAGATCCATACCTCCGGAAGCAATCTCCTTAAGTCCATCGCCTTCTCCATATTCAAGTTGAACAGGTACTCCTTCAGTAAGACTTGCAATTGCAAACTGGGAATAATACTGGGGATTCTCCAGTCTGCCTTCCTGTTGATATTCCAACATTAATTTTCCCTTATGAGGAGCAATGACCTTTTCGGAATCTTTATCGGCTTCAAATTTCACATCCATCCATTTTCCGGAAGCATCCGCATATTGCGTCTTGAATGTCACAGGATCAATGCGTGCCGGTATGCCTATGCTTCGTGCAACAGATACAAAGAATATATTTCTGGAACGAGGATCAGCACTGGCAGTGCGCCATACAGCCCGCGGATCCATACGCAGAGATGAGGGGTTACCTTCAGTGTCAATCTTTATATTTCGGGCTGTCCATTCGGCTAATTTCGAAGGATTCATGCGATATGCCGCTGCATCTTCCGGAGAAATCTCTGCAGAAAAAAATGCCTTGTAAGGCACAAGCCATTCATTCTCAACCCGTGGATTAAGTATATAATCCACAAACAATGGATTGTCAGAATCAACCGTGTTATCAAGATTATCCTCAAGTACCTGGATTGGAATATCCCGACGGTCTTTCTCACTGATGGCTCCAAGAAGATCCATAGCTCTGCCACGCCTAACAGGTTCACAACGCTCCATAAACCGAAGGATGTTATTCCCGTTGCCACGCGCTTCTGTCAGTATCTTTTCAAATTTTTTCTCATCCACGCCAAGTCTACGCGCCTCCTTACGAGCATTCCCAGAAGTGAAGAATGTTGCCGTATATGCTTTGCGTATGCTGTCTTCAACAGCAAGTCTACGGACATTCTCTTTTTCCTCAACCTCCGTTGCAACAGGCAGAGAACCGGACTGATGGGGCGGCACAATATCGAATTCAAATAAGCCGGTATAATTCAACGGTTTGTCAAGCTTTATTTCCAACACGCCGTCTTGCGCCGGATTTCCCTTGTCAAAACCGAAATACTTTCCATCCGTTGCCCATACTATCAGATCTCCAAGACCGGCAACAAGCGACGCTTCCCCCTTTGAATCGGAGATCTTTTGCACCGCCGGATAAAAATCAGAATAATTATATATACAGAAATTCACCTTGGCTCTCACCGCTTTCTTACCATCCTTGTCGGTTACACGCACTTTCAACACACCTGTTGGAGCATAGTTTGATGTGACATTGATGGTGGTAAGCAAAGGCTCAACCTTAAGAACCTCTTCGGGTCCGTCGTAAGGTCCGAAGACCTTAGTTGTCATCAATAACCCTCGTGATGCGGGGGCATTAAACCAGGCAATGTTGAGATCAGGAGCGGGTTCGCAGGCTCCAAGGAAATACCATTTCCCATCTGCCCATGCTTCCACCCAGGCATGATTGTCATCAGTGTGAGCCCAACGAGGAGTGTACACCTGTCGCGCAGGAATGCCCATTGCCCTCAAGGCAGCAACCGTGAAGGTGGATTCCTCTCCGCAACGGCCTATCGCCTGACTAACGGAACTCAAAGGACTACTCGTCCGGGCATCCGAGGGCTGATAAGTGACCTTTTCATGACACCAGTGATTGATCTCCAAGATTGCATCGCGCATCGACATCCCTCTCACGCGGTTCTTAAGTTCATTATAAAATACCACCCGACTCATGTCAAGGTTTTCATTATTTACCCTCACCGGTAAAACAAAATGACGAAATTCCCGCTCCGGAACCTTTTTACCCCACGGCATCTCTTCTCGTGCCTTTAAAGAAAAAAGTACATTAGACAGATAGAACTCGGGAGAATGAGCAGTGGCATCAGGCAGCTGCATGTATGAATACAGCCATTCCATACTCTTGCGGGCATCAGGAGCCAATGTATCAAGCATACTTTTAGGAGGTGCCACCACTGAGGCTGCCATCGAAAATCCAGCAGCCGCCATTATCATCACACTTGCAACTATCTGTCTCATTTTCATCCAGTAAATCTATTTAGACCCTTATTTATCAAGTTCCTCTTTCAGTTTTCTTACGATGCCGCGAGAAGTAGCATACCGCGCATATTCATCCGCATCATCTGTTCCCATCCCTATACCTTCCCGCCGGAAGCGCATCCGGCTTTCAACCTTTGTTTTGGCTGAAGCATGAATCTCGGTCACACCTGTTGCATCTACAATCTTAAGTATATTGGAAGGAGTGACACCGGCACCCGGCATTATCGAAATACGACCTTCTGCACGTCTCTGCAACTCAGCAATAAGCGCGATACCATCTTCAGCTGTTGCGGCTTGCCCGGAAGTGAGTATTCTGTCAAACCCGAGTCTTATTATCACTTCCAATGCTTCAAAGGGATCCCGACAGAGGTCAAACGCACGATGAAAAGTTGTAGTAACTTTCTGAGTCCCGGATACTGATTGCCTTATGGCATCCATTACTTTCTCACAGGCATATTCATCAACCTCCCCGTCGGCAGTCAAAGCACCGAATACGATACCGTCTACCTGCGCCCCTACGGCATATGCCGTATCCTGAACACATTGCATTAACTCTTTGTCGCTATAAAGGAAATCTCCCGGACGGGGACGAACAAGTATATTCACCGGCACAGGCTCGAGACGGCGGCGACTCTTC
>DAWBVG010000320.1:0-17646 GCA_052279865.1 Muribaculaceae bacterium | reverse complement strand
TGTCGAACGGTGAACCGCATGATGGTCGCGCGCCAGACTATGATGACTGTAGCAAGAAGAATGAAGAGGGCTATTATGGTCTGAACGGAGATATTATTCTTTGGGATTCTGTGCTTGAGAGAAGTATCGAGATTTCTTCGATGGGTATACGTGTTGATGCGGATGCGTTGAGAAGGCAGCTAAAAAGTCGCGGATGTGAGGATCGAGCGCAGCTTGCCTTCCATAAGAAACTGCTTTCCGGCGATCTCCCCAGTTCGATTGGTGGAGGAATAGGGCAAAGCCGCCTTTGCATGTTTATGCTTCAGAAAGCGCATATCGGTGAAGTGCAGGCATCCATATGGCCCGAAGAGCAAATCCTGGCTTGTCGTGACGCCGGAATAGACCTTCTATAATAATTAATTGAATATAATGCAAGATTTTGTAGCGATAGATTTTGAGACTGCAAATGGAAGACGTTCAAGTGTTTGCAGTGTTGGCATTGTAGTGGTGCGTGGAGGAGAGGTTGTGGATAAATTCTATAGTCTCATAAAACCGACTCCTAATTATTACACTTATTGGACAACGCAAGTCCATGGTCTGACTCGGCAGGATACAGATGGTCAACCAACATTTCCGGAAGTTTGGGCACATATTGCCCCTCGGATTCAAGGATTGCCCCTCGTGGCTCACAATCGACCCTTTGATGAGAGTTGTCTGAAGGCTGCCTTTGCCGAATATGGTATGGAATATCCAAATTATGAATTTTATTGCACTTTAGCGGCATCGCGCAGATGTCTGCGACTTCCAAGTCATCAACTTCATATCTCAGCCGCCGCCTGTGGCTACAACATGGAGAACCATCACCACGCCCTATGCGATGCCGAGGCTTGCGCCGCTATAGCATTGAAGATATTATAATCCTTATTTTATGAGAATATTTGCGAATTAAGGGGGAAGTGAAATATTAGATGATTTTGCAATTAATAGCTAAAGACGGCATACGGGACACCAAGGTGTCTTCACTCAACCGGCTTCGCCTGTAATATCTCTGTTTCGGCTTCGCCTGTAATATTTCTCTATTGAATTCGCCCGTAATATGAAAAAAGAGAAAATTAGAAATTTGTGAATCAAAAAGTCAAAAAAAGTTGGATTAAAATTTGGTTTATAAAATAAACCTTATTAAATTTGCAGCCGAGAAGAGGACGAAATCGCGCGGTCGCCCTTTTTTCAGAGTCAAATGGTTTATAAAATAAACCAAATTGTAATAGTTCAAAAGAATTAAAAGATTTTTGTTATGGAAGAGAGAAAACTTACTGAAAAGGAGAGTCTGGAGGTCATTACTTCCATGATCGCCCGCACCAAAGAACGGTATATCGGCAATGGAAATATTCTCCTTATGTGGGGATATCTGGTGGTTTGCGTCACAATCCTTGTCTGGATTATGCTTGCCACTACGCGACAGAATGTCTGGAATTGGCTTTGGTTCGCAATCCCTTTGATCGGCTTCCCGGCTACGATCATTATGGCTCGTAAGGAGCAACGTGAGAATGGAGTGACTACGTATTCAGACAAGGTTACCTCCCGGTTGTGGACCATATTTGGTATATCGGAATTGGTCCTGATGCTTATGTGTTTAGGTTTCAGTCTATTCCTGAATGTAAATTGCTGGGGAGCGATGTTGGTGTATTCTTGCATAGCAGCTCCATTAGCTGAAATAGCTCAAGGAATTCTTCTGAGGGAGAACAGCTTATGTGTTGGTGGATTAATAGGGCTTGCAGTCGGGTTGCTGACGTTATGCTGCGTTACCGGCAATATTGTTCTTAATGCCAATTGGTATCTGCCAGTGTTTATGTTCGGTTTTGTCTGTATGATGATTATTCCGGGTCACGTCATTAACTATAAGGCTAAACACAAATGAAAGAACTGAATCCGCTCCTGCATTCGCAACTCCGGCTTGCTGTCATGTCCATTCTAATGAATGTGGAGGAAGCAGATTTCGTTTATCTCAAAGAGAAAACTGAATCAACCGCCGGAAATCTCAGCGTCCAGCTTGACAAACTTTCTTCTGCTGGATATATCACAATAGAGAAAGGAATGTCGGGGAAACGTCCTCGTACTGCCTGTTCGGTCACATCTGAAGGCAGAAAAGCATTTGAGGAATATGTGGAAACGCTGAAAACATACCTTGGGATTTAATATTAATGTTTAATGTGAAATGTGTAATTTTAAATGTGTAATATGCAAAGGGGAAGGGGAATTATTCATGAGGTGAGAACGCGGAGTCTTGAATAATTATTTATATCCTTTTTCGTTATAGGATTGGAGGGCAGCATATGTAACAAGAACTTCCTTTCAATCCTATAATTTGTAATACCTAAAACTGCATAAAAATGCAAAGATTGGTTAAGACTCTTACTCTTAAAGATGATCCTGAATTGATTAAGGGATATTGTCACGTTCATAAGAATATATGGCCTGAAATCAGATCCGGTATCAAGGAGGTCGGAGTCTCCTCAATGGATATTTATCTTCTCGGCAATCTTCTTGTGATGATAATAGAAGCATCGGATGACATTGATCTTGATGCCGCATTCTGCAGACTTGCCACGATGCCTCGTCAACAGGAATGGGAGGAATTTGTGTCGAAATTTCAGAATTGCGTTGAAACAGAGTCTTCCGCGCAGAAATGGAAGTTGATGTCAAAGATTTTTGAATTGTAGGTTATGCAGCAGATTTCAAAGTCTTACAAGATTCCTTTCTTGCTCGTGAGTCTCCTCTTTTTATTGTGGGGAGTCGCCAACAATATGAATGACACGTTGCTGTCTGCTTTTCGCCGCATAATGTCGATGAGCGATCTGCAGACATCATTGGTGCAGTTTGCATTCTTTGGAGCCTATTTCTGTTTCGCATTGCCCGCTGCTGTTTTTATCGGTCGTCACTCTTATAAGGCAGGAATCCTATTGGGGCTTGGTCTTTACGCGGGAGGGACGATGCTTTTTTATCCGGCAGGTCAGACTGCTTCTTATGCTTTTTTCCTCTTTGCCATATATGTTATGGCTGGAGGATGCGCAGTGCTCGAAACTACCGCTAACCCCTATATTTTGTCGATGGGACCCCAGAAGACTGCCACCCGGCGTCTAAACTTCGCCCAGACCTTGAATCCCATAGGGGCAATATGCGGAATCCTTTTGAGTCGGCACTTTATCCTTTCAGAACTTAATGCTGCCGATGCTGCCGAACGAGCAGGTATGGGTGCAGCCTCCTTGGCAGAAGTGCAAACTCATGAACTTAATGCCGTGTCAGGAACCTATATGCTGATAGGTATTGTCTTGACTGTTCTTTTCATTATAATCGCGCTCGTAAAGATGCCCGCAGATAAAGACTCGGGCGATCTCAATATTGGGTCGACATTTCGGATGCTTTGGAGAAACCGTAGATGGCGATATGGAGTTGTGGCGCAGTTTTTCTATGTTGGTGTTCAGACCGGAGTGTGGTCATTTACGATACGTCTTGCCATGGACCGACTGGATATTCTCGAAAAAGAAGCTTCGCTGATATTTCTGTATTCAATCATTGCGTTTACGGCCTGTCGTTTCCTTTTTACATGGCTCATGGGTTTCATACGTCCTGTAAATTTGCTTTTATGCGCCTCGGTTGTCGCCGTAGGGTGTACTCTCTTGGTAATCTTTAGTAGCGGAATGCTGTCAATATGGGCACTTGTTGGTATTTCAGCATGCATGTCACTAATGTTCCCAACCATCTATGGTATAGCTCTTGAAGGGATAACCGGAGAAAACGCAAAGCTTGCTGCTTCGGGACTTATTATGGCTATATTGGGGGGAGCGTTGATTACTCCACTTCAGGCTATTGCGTCAGATATATTGGGAATTGGGAATTCTTTCTGGGTGCCTGTTGTTTGTCTGTTTGTAGTTTTTGTTTATTCTGCTTGGATAATATGGGGCACAGCCGGAAGTCGGTCATAAGAACTGAGCTATTTTGTTTTTATATAAAATAATGCTATTTTTGTCAGTAAGAACAGAAGTTCCGCAAAAATTATGAGAAAGAAAGTATTCGTCTCCGGATGCTACGATATGCTCCATTCGGGACATGTGGCATTTTTTAAGGAGGCTTCACAATATGGCGATCTGTATGTTGGTATAGGTTCCGACAGCACCATTGAAGAGCTCAAACATCGCCGTACAGTCTATTCAGAGAAGGAACGCCTTTATATGGTGAAAGCAATACGCTATGTTACTGATGCTTTCATCAACTCCGGGAGCGGTATGCTTGACTT
The DNA here is from genome assembly GCA_052279865.1 of Muribaculaceae bacterium. GTDB lineage: Bacteria > Bacteroidota > Bacteroidia > Bacteroidales > Muribaculaceae > Lepagella. The sequence continues at coordinate 13,373 of DAWBVG010000320.1, read as the reverse complement.
TATTGACACAATGGATAAGGTGCGACCGGATATATTCGTGGTGAATTCAGATGGAGGAAGCGAAGAGAAACGCCGTCTATGCGCTGAACGTGGTATAGAGTACGTAGAACTTACTCGTGTTCCCGATGCCGGACTCCAGGCTCGCTCCACTACCTCTCTGCGTAGTGATGTGAAGTCGCATCTTCCATATCGCGTAGACATTGCCGGCACATGGATTGATCAACCTTACGTATCGCATTATGGCGATGGATGGGCGATCACGGCATCAATAGAGCCGACGGTTGAATTCATGGAGCGAGGAGGAATGTCCACTTCCACGCGTAATGCTGCTAAGAAAATATGGCCTTATGAACTTCCCGATTACAACGAGGAGATGCTTGCCCGTCTGTTGTTCTGCTTTGAGAATGACCCGGAGAGCAAAGGACATGTCTCCGGCGCGCAGGATGCCATCGGTATCTGCATGTCTGGGATTACGCGCCATCATTATAACGATCGCTATTGGCCCGACCGAATAGAGTCATGTCATGATGAGAAAGTCATTTCCTGGTTGGAAAATCACATTGTGATAGTTCCGATGTTTCCGCGCCGTCCCGACTGCTCGGTGGTTGAAGGGAAGGATATAACGGTAGAGAAGGTTAATGCCCTGACCTCTGCCGCCGACCGATGCTGGGATGCGATCATGCGTTGCGATCTCGATGCATTTGCTGATGCATTCCGCGATTCCTTCAATGCACAGATAGCGATGTTCCCGGCAATGATGCAGCCAGGAGTTCAAGAGTATATAGACAGAGTACGCAACTATGCTTTGGCGTGGAAGATGCTTGGTGCCGGAGGTGGAGGTCATCTTGCTCTTGTCATTCCTGATAACGCTAAGTTACTGCCCGGTATGATTCCAATAAAGATTCGTCGGCGCGGATTCTGAGTCTAAAAGTTTCTTAGTTTGCGTTATTGCGATATTCATTGGGGGTTACTCCAACAACATTCTTGAAAAGGCGCGTGAAATGCTGCGGATACTGGAAGCCAAGTTCATAAGCAATCTGGCTGATGCTTTTGTCTTGTGAGAACAGGCGTTCTTTAGCAAGATTGATAATCTTTGCCTGAATGTGTTCTTTTGCTGTTTTTCCGGTCTCTTTCTTTATAAGATCCCCAAAATAATTGGGCGAGAGGCACATTTCAGATGCGCACCATTTTACTGTCGGTAAACCTTCTGCCGATAAGCGCGGACTATGCATATAGTCATCTAAAATCGATTCAAATTTCGCCAGTAGATCACTGTTTACAGTCTCCCGGGTGATGAACTGACGTTCGTAAAAACGGAGACAATAATCAAGCAAGAGCTCTATGTTCGATGCGATAAGACGTTTGCTGAGTCGGTCAATAGCATGACTGAGTTCGAGTGAAATCTTTTCGAGACAGTCGATGAAGATTTCCCTTTCCTGTTGCGACAGATGCAAGGCTTCATTTACATTGTAGGAAAAATATGAATACTCATTCATATGGCGCCCGAGAGACGTGCCGCGTATAAGTTCCGGATCGAAGCACAACGCCCAACCTTTGGGTTGGTATTCCTCGCCATTGTCTTCGATTCCTATCACCTGTCCCGGTGCCAGACAGACCACTGTTCCTTTCTGATAGTCATATTTTCTGCGTCCGTATATGAGATCTCCACAGACAACATCTTTCAGGAATACTACATAAAAGCCGAAAATATGGCGTTTATGTCGCATGGGAGGACATTTTGACAGGTCTATTACGCTCACAAGAGGATGCAAAGTCTCGACTCCGAGGAGGTCGTTATATTCCGCGATTGTAGCTATGTTCAAAGGTTTTTCAGCCATGTGATTTGTTTTTGACAAAATTACATCAATCCCTGAAATTATACACTATCCCGAAATAGGAATCCGTAACATCGGTAGGAAAAAATGTAATTTAGTTATTCGAAGACAATTGTCGTTACAGAGCGAGCAGGAACGGTGATTTCCGGTTTTCTTAGTGTCTCTTCCTTTACCGGCGTTATGTTGGAATTATTCTTATCCGAGGTTATATAGACCTTGCGGGAACGAGATACATTATTCCGATCCGGCGTCTTTATCGAAATTTTTTCGTCATTTTCTGAATAATTGATTGCGACAACAATCATTGAGCCGTCTTTATTCCGATATGCTGACAACATCAGCCCAGATGGTTCGGTTGCGCTGTCAGGAAGAATATTCCCTTTTGAATCCATGGCGGATATGTCAATGCGTTGTGCTTCGGGACGGATGAAACGGCTGTAGTTGCCTAATGTCCATAATAATTTGGAATCCACAATCGTATCATTGCCCGATGTTTTGTCTCGATATTGGAAAAGAAGTCCGTCTTTATAATTACCGCCTATAGCTCTCCACCATTGCCAACTGCGTGCATTGGCATACACGAGGTCGTGATGAATGATACGCGCTACGTATAATGCCGTCTTCATTGTTCTGTCAAAACCATGTCCTCCACCAATCTCTTCATCGTTGCTCATGATGCAGACTTCGCTTTGCCAGAAGTCAACGCCATATTTCCTGAGGGTATCGTTGAGAGCGACGCGAATCAGTTTCATGGTATCGACAGGCGTATTTGTCCAGTAACTGTGTCCTGCCATCATTCGGGGGAGATTCTTCAGATTTCCCAGATATGTTTCAGCGCTGTCAGGAGAGAAAAAAGATTGTATTTCATAACCGCGGTCAGATCCGGTCATGTGTGTTGACATCATGCACCGATAATCTGAAGATTCCGGTATTATAATCTTTGTGTCCAAATTTCTTGCTGAGATCTCCTTGTCAAGAAGTTTGGTGATTCTTGCTATTTCACGTTTTGAAGCAGGAGTGCCTTCCTGTTTAGGTCCAAACCAGTTCCAATGTCCATCTGGCTCATTGAGAGGGGAGATGTATGTTAGAGAAATATCATCATGATTTTTAAGACCGACAATAACATCAGCCATGAAACGGGCAAAGTCCTCATATTTGTCTTTACGAAGGTTATAAGTGCTGTCTCTGCCGGTGTTTGTTGCAAGACCGTTTTGAGTGAAAAACACAGGTGGTGAGTTTAGGAATCCGAGAAAAGTCTGTACTCCACGTTGCTTGGCGAGTTTCAGGAAATTACGTTGTCCCAGCTGCTTGTTCCAATCATAGGAGCCATCCGCCTGCAGGAAGCATTCTGTTCTTGTGCTGTTGTTGATCTGCGAGCTGCGTCCTTGTTCCACACTTCCGGCTCCGATATTGAATCGCCAGATGCTTAAGCCAATTCCCTTGGGATTCCCATGGCAATCTGATTCATTGCTGAATAAAAGATCGGCAACATTTGATTGCACCGAATCAGGCATCTCGCCGACAAATCGCATGCTCCATGCATCTGATGCACCAAAACCATCGATGGTCTGATACCTTATCTCGGGATTCAATATAAAAGATCTATCGGCTGCAAATACCGTCATTATTATTGCAGAAAAGCAAATAACTGCCAGAAAAAATTTCTTCATCTTCATGGTTGGTTAATTTAACTGCAAAAATAATAATTAATTTAAGTTTCGCAAGCTTCAACTTAAAGTTTAAGAGTTTATCGTTGGGTGCTGCCCGTCGATAAGACCTATGTATCGGAAGAGCGGTATTTTTTCGGGCTTACTCCAAGTTGTTGCTTAAAATATTTACCGAAAGCAGATTGTGTCGGGAAATTCAGGGCGTAAGCTATTTCTTGAATAGTCATGTCTGAATATCTGAGCATCATCTTTGCTTCAAGTGCCACATATTCATTTATCCATTCCAGGGCGGCTCTTCCGCTGTAAGATTTTATCATAGCAGAAACATATTTGGGCGACAGATACATTTTGTCGGCATAGAACTGTAGACTCCTTTCCTTGGTGTGATAGGTGTTCAGCAGTTTCATAAACTTATCGAAAATATGTTGAGCTCGCGTTTCATTGCGTTCTGAATCAACGGGTGTGTTGCCCTTGTAGCGTTTCATAAGAGCGATTATATTATGTGAAAGAGCGAGGGTTAGTCCTTTTATCACTTCAGAATTTCCATCTTCCATGTGTTTCTTTAGAAGAATATAGAAAGATTTCAGATACGCCAACTCCTCGAATGGAACATAAATAGGTCCGTTGTCTCTCAGACTGATGTAACTCTGCACCCTCAGTCTGAAATCAAGCTGTAACTGTTGCAGAAATTCTTCTGAAATAATAATAGCGTAACCTGCTATGTTCTCCGCTCTGTTGATATGAATGATATCGCCAGCGAAATTGACGAGCATATGGTTTTCTGTGATTTTAAAATTCCGGAGATTGATGCTGCATTCGATCACCCCTTTAAGGCAGACAAGAACCGTTGTTGCCTTCAGCCTGACAGGATGAACGAATAGACTTATGTCTCCGAAATTATTCACCATCATAATGTCTTTATGATATCCTACAAGTTCGGGAATATCCTGCTCCAGAAGGTTTTCAATGGAGATTTCGTTAGGTGTGATGCACATACTTGTTCTTTGATTCTTTTTAATAAACTTCGCAAATATAACAATATTCATGTGAGTTTTAGCCACAATAGAGTTAAAAAAGGAAGTTTACTCCAACTCTGCGGCGAAATCCATCTTTTATCATATCTCTTTTGTAGCGAACTTTGCCGCCGGAATCAAAGACGTATAGTAATCAATTTAATCATTATTTATGATAAGCAGAAAAAGACAAATCTTCACTTTTATTCTGATGGTTCTGCCGTGGGTCACGTCTGAATCATCAACTTTCGGAGAGCTTTCTCTTGATAGTTGCCGAAGTCTTGCAATCAAAAACAATAAAGACCTCCGGATTGCGGAAACGCGGAAACAAAATGCTTTTTACAACAAGAAATCAGCATTCACAGCCTATCTTCCAAAAGTTTCAGCTACCGGATTATACATGCACACCGATAATGAACTTTCTCTATTGAGTGATGATCAGAAAGAAACATTGGTAAAAATTGGCGACGCTATGTCGATGCCGGCATTAAATGCGGTAGGAGGGAATCTTGTTGAAGCTCTTCGCACAGACACGCGTAATGTTGCCGGAGCTGCAGTTATGCTGACGCAACCTGTATACATGGGAGGCAAAATAAGGGCTTACAATAATATTACCCGTTTTGCTGAGCAGATCGCTGCGGATAAATACAATCTCAAATATCAGGAACTGATTGTTGAGGTTGATGAAACATACTGGAATATCATTGAGCTGACAGCGCGTAGAAAGCTTGCTTCGGGATATCTTGAGTTAGTGAAAAAGCTTGATGACGACGTTGAACATATGATTAAAGAAGGTCTTGCCACCAAAGCTGACGGATTAAGTGTAAAAGTCAAAGTAAATGAGGCTAATGTCGCCATAATTCAAGTAGACAATGGACTCGAACTGTTGAAAATGAAATTATGCCAGTTATGCGGGCTTCCATTGGAGTCTGTTTTCACTCTTGAAGATGAGGATGGCAAAGATTTTTATACGGAAGAATTGAGTGGAGAGGAAGGCGGCAAAGAATGGGAGAATCGTCCTGAGCTTTCCGCTCTATCGGCAGCCGTGAAAATACATGAAGAGAAAGTAAAGCTGACACGTTCCGAATTTCTTCCCAACATAGCGTTGACAGGCGGTTATTTCTCAAGTTATCCTTCTGTGTTCAATAGTTTTGAGAAAAAATTCAAGGGCACATGGAATATTGGTGTCGCTGTAAACATACCGTTAGTGACGTGGGGAGACCGCAGTTATAAGGTAAAAGCTGCGAAAGCCGAGGCTGTGGCTGCCAGGCTCGAATTTAACGAGACACGAGAAAAGATAGAATTGCAGGTTGCTCAGAACAGGCGAAAAATGAAGGAAGCTCGTCAACGCTATTCCGCATCCTTGAGTGGTCTTGCTGAAGCGGACGAGAATCTACGGTATGCTACGCTGGGACTGAAAGAAGGGGTGATACCTCTGAGTAATGTGCTTGAGGCTCAGACCGCATGGCTGAAAGCCAATACCGGTTTGATATCATCTGAAATTGATTTGCGTCTTGCTGATGTATATTTAAGAAAATCGTTAGGAGCAATCCGGTGAATGAATTAAAAAACAGCTTTTTATTGGGAATAATCAACAGATAAACTTATAAAACAAATAAAAATGAAAAAGAAAAACCTAAATACAATAATAGTTTCATCAGCTATTATAATGACAGTTATTGCGATAGTAGTGGTGGTTGGTCTCTGCATCCCCGAACCGGAGGAGATAATCCAGGGAGAGGCGGAAACAACGGATTACAGGATTTCAAGCAAAGTGCCAGCAAGAATTCTTGAAATAAAGGTGTCGGAAGGAGAATCTGTAAAGAAAGGAGACACGCTCGTTATTCTTGAAGCACCCGATATTGATGCTAAACTTGCGCAAGCTCAGGCTGCTGTCGAGGCAGCAAAAGCTGTGGAACAGAAAGCAATCACCGGGGCACGACAAGAGCAAATACAGTCGGCATATGAATTGTGGCAGAAGTCGATAGCTGGCAGGGAGGTTGCAGAAAAGACTTATGCAAGGATAAATCGATTGTTTGAACAGGGAGTGATGGCAGAGCAGAAACGGGATGAAGCGTTGGCAAACTTCCGCGCAATGCAGGCAAATGAAAACGCGGCGCGTTCTCAATATGAAATGGCACTTAATGGATCAAGAAACGAAGATATATCCGCAGCGCGAGCACAGGTGTCGAGAGCCCAGGGAGCAGTGAGTGAGGTTTCATCTTATGTGGGTGAGACGGTGCTTGTGGCAAGTGCCGATGGTGTGGTTACAGAGATCTTTCCTGAACCGGGAGAGCTTGTGGGGTCGGGTGCTCCGATCATGAATGTGGCAAAAGATGGCGATATCCGTTTCATCTTTAATGTAAGGGAAGATATGTTGCCCGGATTGACGGTGGGAAGTAAGGTGACTGCTTACATTCCGGCATTCGACAAGGATGTGGAAATAAAAATAACACGAATAAAGGATGTCGGTTCTTTTGCAACCTGGAAAGCCACCAAAGCGCTTGATAAGTTTGATCTCAAGACTTTTGAGGTGCAGGCAGATCCGGTGAATCCTTCAGACTTGAAATCACTGCGAGGGGGAATGTCTGCAATTATAAAGCGATAACACAGTCGGGTATGACAGTCTTTAAACGAATAAAGAACATATTTATCCGCGAACTGCACCATTATTCCAGACGACCATTGTTTCTGTTCTGTATGGTGCTTGCTCCGATATTCTGCGTGTTGTTTTTCACATCGCTGATGTATGATGGGGTGCCGACAAAACTCCCCGCAGGAATCGTAGATGAGGACAATACTGAGATTTCGCGAACAATCGTGCGAACGATGGATGCATTGGAGGAAACCGAACTTGTGAAATCCTACTCATCATTCAGCGAGGCGAGAAAGGATATGCAGGAAGGAAAAATTTTTGCCTTCTTTTATATTCCGAAAGGAACAACTCAGAAGGCAATAGCCAACCGTCAGCCCAAAATATCTTTTTATACAAATGAGGCGTATATGGTGCCAGGCTCGTTGCTTATGAAGGATCTTCGAATAGCATCAGAACTCTCCGGTCTTGCCCTTACGCGCGAAACTCTTTACGCCAAAGGGTGTGACGAAGAGCAGGCGATGGGAATAATTCAACCGATTACGATAGAAACACATCCCATCGGAAATCCTACTCTCAATTACGGTGTGTATCTTAACAATATACTCGTTCCGGGCATTTTTATACTGCTTGTAATGCTGTCCGCTACATATACAATCGGGATGGAATGGAAAACGGGAAATCAGAAAAAACTGTATTTAATGTCAGGTAATTCCTCTTCGGTGGCACTTATTGGCAAATTGCTTCCCCAGACCATCCTCTTCACGCTGATGTTTGTATTCTGCGATGTGTATTTTTATAAGATACTTGGGTATCCCTGCAAGAGCGGAATCGTGTCAATGATGATTCTTGGTTTTGTAACAGTGCTTGCTTCCCAGGCATTCGGAGTGTTCCTTTTCGGTCTCTTCATCGGTCAGATGCGCGTTTCGATGTGTTTATGTTCGCTCTGGGGAATACTATCGTTTTCTGTCGCAGGGTTTACGTACCCAGTCATGGCGATGTCTCCTTTCCTTCAGGGATTCGCATGGTTTTTCCCATTGAGACATTACTATCTGATTTACGTGAATCAGGCGTTGAACGGATATTCTTTGACATATGTGTGGTCATCGGTGGCAGGAATGCTATGTTTCATTCTTTTGCCATTTCTGGTTCTTCCAAGATATCGTTCGGCTTTCCTGAAATATAAATACCAACCATAAGTAAGTATTGAAAATTAGGTTAAACAACTTCATAGAAAAATGAAATCCATTAAGAATATATTACAGGTTTGGCGCAGGGAATCGAGATTTGTGTTTAAGGATAAGGGTATCCTTACATTCATCTTGTTTGTGCCGCTGATGTATCCTTTGCTCTATTCATATGTCTACACCAATGAGGTTGTAAGGGAAGTGCCCGTGGTTGTGGTGGATGAGAACAATAGTGAATTGAGCAGGGATATTATAAGGAAAATCGATGCCACTCCCGATGTGAAGATTATGGAACGATGTGTAAACATGGATGAAGCCATCGGACGTGTCAAAAGTCAGGACGCGCTGGGAATAATTCGTGTTCCGGAAAATTTTACGAATGAGCTTGTTGCCGGCAGACAGGTGCCACTTGGGGTATATTGCGACATGTCAAGTATGCTTTATTACAAGGCAATCATTCTCGCTGCCACGAATGTGTCTCTTGAAGTTAACAAGAACATCAAGGTAGAACACTATATTCCCGGCTCGACAGAACGTCAGGATGAGATAAGCAAAATGCCTATTGATTATGATTATGTTCCGTTATATAATACGCAGAGCGGATTTGCAGCATTTTTGATTCCACCGGTATTGATGCTCATAATTCAGCAGACAATTCTGCTCGGTATCGGAATGTCTATGGGTAATTCAAGAGAACGAAACAACGGTAGAGTCATATCTTATCATGAATGGAACAGGAATCCTCTGCAGATCGTAACAGGGAAATCAATGACATACTTGTTGCTTTATGTAGTGCTCGCCGTGTATATGTTCACATTTGTCAATGATGCGTTTTCGTTACCTCGTCTTGGTGAATACAAAACGTTTGTGGCATTCGTGATTCCTTATATTCTGGCATGTATCTTTCTTGCCATGACATTATCTGCTTTCATTTACAGGCGTGAAGACTGCATATTGCTGTTTGTGTTCTTATCAGTTCCGATGATGTTCCTTTCCGGCATTTCATGGCCCGCAGCTTCTATGCCCGCATTTTGGAGATACGTCTCATATCTTTTCCCTTCCACCTTTGGAATGAATGGATATGTGAGGATAGCGACGATGGGAGCCTCACTAAGCGAGATAAGATTTGATTATATTGCATTGTGGATTCAGGCAGGAGTCTATTTCCTATTCTCATGCTGGTTCTATAAACGCGAAATAAAAACATTAGACCGTAGATTCTCAAAACTGTAAACTAAAATAAACTATGAGCACAGGTTCGATTGGACGGAATGCAACGCGCATATGGAAAGTGATGAATAATGGCGCGGTGTGGAGTTATGAACAAATCAAACATTCAGTGAATCTTTCCGACCGGGAAATAAATGCGGCGATAGGTTGGCTTGCAAGGGAAGATACACTTGAGATAATTCAGGATCCCGCGACACTGGAAGAGACCTACCGCGTACGTCATTTCTGGGATATGGCTGGTATTTAAACAGTTTTATATAATAAAGTTGGTGTCGTTCAGGTTGATTAGGACGTTGATAGTAAAAAGTACAGGCCTTCCGTCAAATACGCAGGTTTGAATCCTGCCACCAACACAAGTTATTTAATAAATCGAAATGCAGAAAACTATTGTGACTGTTCTGTCATTATTGGTTATAATGTTGTCAGTCCCTAAATCATCGGCACAAGATTCCCTATTTTTATTGCCTGACTCTTTACCGGAAATGAAACTCATGCCTATGCCAGATTATATTCCGGAGAAAGAGCGGAAGAATATTTATGCGCAACCATATTCTGTGACCGGTCGTAATCCGGACTGGCACCGACTCTGGATTAACACGGCAGTGCTTAGTGGAGCTTTTGTAGGCTCACTCCTTGTTCTGGAATGTCTTCCCGAGGATGCGACATCGTGGAACAGAGCCGAATTGCAGGATGTGCCATTGTTCAAGCGATGGCATGACCACGTAATTAAAAAGGGTCCTGAATGGGATCATGACAAGTTTTATTTCAACTACATACTTCATCCTTACGCAGGCGCAGCCTATTATATGGGCGCAAGAAGCTGCGGTTTCAATGTTTGGCAATCGTTGCTTTTCTGCACATGCATCTCAACAATCGGGTGGGAGTTTGGAATTGAAGCATTTATGGAACGTCCGTCGATCCAAGATATTTTTATCACTCCGATTGTGGGTAGCCTGATAGGTGAAGGATTCTATAAATTGAAAAGAAAGATTGTGAACAACGGATATACTCTTGCCGGATCACCGGTGCTCGGAAACATCGTGGTGTTTCTTATTGATCCGGTGAATGAGGTGATCGGTCTGTTTGCTGGGAATCCATGCAGGAGGATTGCTAAAAATAATAAACGGAGAGCTGCCTTTTCATCGGCGCCTGTATTTACAATGTCGGGAACCACCCGCGTTGGATTGTCATTGCAATATACGTTCTAAACAGCTCCTGATTATGATATTGGAAATTTCTCAATTTGCAGTGTGTCAGATAAATAATATAAGAAATTCTCTTGTGCTTATATTTATGTTGTTCATAAATATGAGTTTATACGGAAAGAATGTTCAGGAAGGAGATTCTACTATTGGAAAAGAAAAGGTTAATTTGTATCAAAGGATAAAACGTTATTTTGACGATACCAATAAATCTAAAGACGACAAAAGATTTGATTTCAGTCTAATTGGAGGACCACATTATTCATCAGATACAAAACTTGGATTGGGCATAGTGGCGGCGGGAATCTACAGATGCTCCATGAGAGATACCATTACCTCTCCCTCCAATGTGTCGCTTTACGGAGACATCTGCACGTCAGGTTTCTATATGCTTGGAATCAGAGGAAATCATTTGTTTCCTTCCGACAGATCCAGGATTGATTATGATTTCTATTTTTATTCTTTCCCTACAAAGTTCTGGGGTGTTGGCTATGAGAATGCTATAGATAATCACAATGAAATTGAATATGATGATTTCAGATTTCAATTGAAAGTTGATGCAAGTTTCAGAATTGCGGAAGGTTTGTATTTAGGTCCCAGTCTTACATTCGACAAAATAAAGGCGAAAAAAGTAAAGGATATAGAAAAGTGGGGACAAACTCCGCGTAAGACAATCGATTTCGGAATTGGTGGAAAAATAATATGGGATACGCGCGACAATCTCACAGCACCCAAGACCGGATGTATGGCAGGAGTTAGCTTCAATTATTATCCACTATGGCTCGGTAATGAATCAAGATTCAGCCTGCTTGATTTGCAATTCAATAATTATTGTAAGCTTTGGAAAGATGCGACATTGGCAACAAGATGGCATGCGCGGTTAGGCTATGGAAATGTGCCGTGGACGATGCTTCCATCATTTGGAGGAAGCATGACAATGCGGGGATATTATGAGGGTCGTTTCCGCGATAAGAAGGAGATGGATATTACTGTTGAATTGAGACAGCGCGTGTGGCGGAGGAGTGGAATGGTAATCTGGGTGGGATGTGGGAATGTTTGTGATAAGATTTCGGATTTCAGGTTTTCTCATGTCCTTCCAAATGTCGGCATTGGCTATAGATGGGAGTTTAAAAAGAACACCAATGTGAGGCTTGATTTCGGAATAGGAAAGAAACAAACAGGTTTTATATTTAATATCAATGAAGCATTTTGAAAAATATACCGATTATTTTTTGTGTCATAAGCGGGAGATATTTCTATTGGTTGTTGTGGCAATATGTTTGCTGCCTAACTTTCTGATTGTTTTTAGATGGAATCAGATATTTATTTTAAAAGTGCTGAATATATTGTTTCCCTGCGGATTATATCTGCTGCTCGTGTCATTAGTCAGGAGATGTGGCTATGGTATGCTTGTAATGTTGCCATTTATGTTTCTTAGTGCTTTCCAGATTGTATTGATTAATCTTTACAGCGACTCCGTGATATCAACTGATATGTGGTTGAACGTATCCACAACAAACGCCAATGAAGTTCATGAACTTCTTAATAGTCTGGTGAAGGCGATATCAATCGTTATGGTGATTTATGTCCCTGCAATTATTATAGGTGTTTTTGCAATTATAAAAAAATGGACAACTCCTTATGGGTTCAGAAAAAGAATCGGAATCCTGTCAATATGTTTGTTGGCTTCAAGTTTGATTATTTATGCTTCTGTATCAGCGGGGATAAAAAATGATATCAATAAAGAGGTTTTTCCCCTTAATGCTTTTCTGAATCTTAAAGGGGCATTAAAAATACAACATGAAATAGATAATTATAAGGAATTGTCGAAAGAGTTTAATGCCGAGTCATTCTCATTGAATCCTCAGACACTTAAAGAATGCCATATAGTGGTCATCGGAGAGACATCAAGAGCAGACAATTGGGGAATATTCGGTTATGCAAGACCAACAACTGAATCTTTGACGAAAATAAGTAACCTCACTGTATTTCCGAAAGCATTCTCCCAATCGAATACAACCCACAAAAGTGTACCGATTTTACTTTCACATATAGATGCTAAGGAATATGGAGATTCCATATTTCGGATTAAGAGTGTTATTTCGGAATTTAAGGCAGCCGGATATCAGACTGCATTTTTCTCAAACCAGCAACGCAATCATTCCTATATTGATTTTTTTGGGGAGGAAGCTGATGATTGTATTTTTCTTCATGACGGAGGCTATGCATCCTATGATGGTTTCGATAAAACCATTCTGAATCTGGTAAGAGATGAAATAGAAAAGAGTTATCGTAAGCTTCTGATAGTTGTTCATACCTATGGATCTCATTTCAGTTACAATGAAAGGTATCCTGAACAAAACAGGAAATTTACTCCCGACAATTATAAGTCAGCAAACAAAAAATGGAGAAAGGAACTAATCAATGCGTATGATAACAGCATTGTGGCAACATCCGAATTTCTTGCCGATCTGATTGATTTGCTTGAAATGTCGGAATATAGTTCTTCGCTGATCTATACGAGTGATCATGGAGAAGATATTTTTGATGATGGGAGAGAACTGTTTCTTCATGCTTCAAGAATTCCGACCTACTATCAGCTGCATGTGCCATTGCTGATATGGCAGTCGTCATCGTTTCGAACGT
>DAWBVG010000319.1:0-16356 GCA_052279865.1 Muribaculaceae bacterium | reverse complement strand
TTATTTTTTTTTGTTTATGTATTCTTTTTTTTAATTTTTTTATATTTTTGTTTCAGATTGAGTATTTTTTTGATAGTATTGATTGTGTTTTAGTATGATTTTGATATGATGGATTCTGATGGGGGAGGATTTCGATCGGATGGATTCTGATGGAGAAGGATTTTGATAGGATGGATTCTGGTGGAGAAGGATTTTGATAGGATGGATTCTGATGGGGGAGGATTTCGATCGGATGGATTCGGATGGAGGAAGATTTTGATATGTAAAAATTAAATCTAAATGATATGGATATAAAGAAACTTAAGTTTGAGACGCGGCAGATTCATGCCGGGTTGAATCACACGGAGCCGACGGGCTCAAGGGGTATCGCTATTTATCCTACGGCTGCTTACAGGTTCAGTTCATGTGAGCATGCCGCGAATCTGTTTGAACTCTCGGAAGCCGGCAATATATACACACGTCTGCAGAATCCTACTACCACTGCCTATGAGGAACGGGTGGCTGCGCTTTACAATGGCGTCGGCGCGATGGCTCTTTCTTCGGGAATGGCAGCCTTGTTGGTGGCGTTTACTTCCCTTGCCTCTGCCGGTGACAATATCGTGACCTCGCCCTATCTATATGGCGGCACATATAATCAGTTCCGCCATACTTTGCGCCGTCTGGGCATTGAGGTGCGAATCGCTCCCGATCCCTCTCCCGAGTCTCTTGGGAAATTGGTGGATGACAAGACACGGGCGGTCTATGCCGAGAGTATGGGTAATCCTACTTGTGCCGTGCCGGATCTGGAGAAGATCGCGGCGGTGGCACATGCTAAAGGTGTGCCGTTTGTTGTGGACAATACTTTCGGCGCCGGAGGGTATCTCTGCAATCCTTTCGAGTGGGGTGCAGACATTATCGTGGATTCCGCTACGAAATGGATCAACGGTCATGGCACTGCCATGGGCGGCATCATAGTTGACGGTGGCACATTCCCGTGGAATAACGGACGATTCCCTCAGATTGACGGTCCGTCGGAGGGGTATCACGGGTTGAACCTTTACGAGGCTTTCGGGAATGCCGCATTTATAGTGAAATGCAGGGTTGATGGTCAGCGAGACCTCGGCACTTGTCCCTCTGCCTTCGACAGCTATCTGATGCTTCTCGGTCTGGAGACTCTTTCCCTGAGGGTGCGCCATCAGGTTGAATCAACACGTCGTCTTGCCGAATATCTGAGAAACAATCCGAAGGTTAAGAGTGTCAGCTATGTGGGCTTCCCGGATCATTCTTCATATGAGAATGCGAAGAAATATTTTAAATTCGGTTCTTCCGCCGTGCTGAATGTTGAGCTGCAGGGTGATATTGATACGACGGTGAAATTTGTGGAGGCTCTTGAACTCGCCGCACACATGACTATGATCGGGGACTCCATCACTGTTGTGACGCATCCGGCATCCACAACGCACAAGCAGCTCTCCGAGTCTGACATGCTGCAAGCCGGAGTTACCCCCACATTGTTGCGGATATCGCTCGGACTGGAGGATGTGGAGGATATAATGGCAGATTTTGAACAGGCTTTTAAGAGAGTGTTTGAATTTAACACGAATTATAAGTAAGTGCTTTTTCTAATAATACAGGATTATGATACGTTATTATCAGCCATCAGATCCGTTTCGTCTGGAATCAGGAAAAGAGATAAAGGATCTTACTATCGCCTATCATACGTATGGTATTTTGAAGGAAGACCGGTCGAATGTGGTGTGGGTATGCCATGCCCTTACAGCGAATAGTGATGTTGCAGACTGGTGGCCGCATACCATAGAGAAGGATTGTTTTCTTGATCCGGATAAATGGTTTGTGGTCTGTGCCAATATATTGGGGTCTTGTTACGGCACTACGGGTCCTATGTCTCTGAATCCGGCTACAGGAGAACCCTATTACGGAGACTTTCCGTTGGTGACAATGCGTGATATAGTAAATGCCCACCGCCTATTGGCAGATCATCTTGGTATCGGCAGGATTCATGCGCTTGTGGGAAGTTCGGTAGGCGGTTTTCAAGCACTTGAATGGATTGCGGAAGAGACCGACAGGTTTGACAAACTTATTCTCTTAGCCACAGATGCCAAGGCATCACCCTGGACGATTGCCATAGATGAAACGCAGCGTATGGCTATAGAGGCTGATCCCACTTTCGGCACACGTGATCCGCAGGGAGGAATGGCGGGAATGGCGGCAGCCAGAGCTATCGGACTTCTGACTTATCGCGGAAATCCGGGTTACAATATCTCCCAGCAGAATCCGGTGCACCATAATGTTTTCAAGGATAAACATAGGGCATGCACTTATCAGCGGTATCAGGGGGAGAAGCTGTGTCGCAGATTCAATGCCTATTCCTACATGTCGATTCTCGACTCGTTCGATACGCATGATATCGGGCGCGATCGCGGAGGGGTGGCGGCTGCTCTGTCTCGTATAGAGGCAGAGACTGTGGTGATAGGTCTGTCGACAGATATAATATTCACTCCCGAGGAGATGAAGAACCTTTGTTCAATGATACCCGGTGCTGAATATTTCGAGATACACTCCCTTTTCGGTCATGATGGCTTTCTTGTGGAGCACGGACAATTGAACAATATATTAAAACCATTTATAGAGAAATGAATCAGGAAATCAAGATAGGGCTCTTTGGCTTTGGCACGGTCGGTCAAGGTGTATACCGCGTTATAACGAGCGCAAAGAACGCCCATGCATCCATACGCCGCGTATGCGTGCGCAATATCAATAAAGAACGTGACCTCGAGGTTCCCGACGGGGTTCTTACCGATGATGCCGACGATATCTTCAATGATCCCGATATCAACCTTATCGTGGAGGTGGTTGACGATGCATCGGCATCTTACCGGATCGTGACTACCGCGCTTAAAAAAGGGTTGCCGGTGGTGTCCGGGTCTAAGGCTATGATTGCGGTTAATCTCCCGGAACTTATCGAACTTCAGGAGAAACATCACACCGCGATTCTTTATGATGCCTCATCTTGCGGTTCCATCCCGGTGATCCGTAATCTTGAAGAGTATTATGACAACGATCTCCTTCTTGAAGTGAAGGGAATACTTAACGGATCTTCTAATTATATCCTCTCCCGCGTGTTCGACCATGGCGAGGAATATTCCGCAGCACTGAGGAAAGCACAGAATCTCGGTTTTGCAGAGAGTGATCCTACGTTTGATATCAGTGGAAAAGATTCGCTGTATAAACTTATCATCATCACAGTGCATGCCTTGGGCGTGTACGTAAAGCCCGAAGATATATTCACTTACGGCATATCCACGATTCATGATGCCGACATCCGCTATGCGCGAGAGAAAGGCGTGAAGATCAAGCTTGTGGCGCAAGTTGTGAAGGTTTGCGATTCGAAGTTCACTATGTTCGTGATGCCGGAGTTTGTGGAGCCCTCGCGATATATTTATAGTGTTGATAACGAATATAATGGTGTGGTGATTCGCGGAGAATGTTACGATCGGCAGTTCATGTTCGGAAAAGGTGCCGGAGGTTTGCCGACAGCATCATCTATCCTCAGCGATATCATGGCTCGTCGTCATGGCTATAGATATGAATACAAGAAGATGAGCTATATCGACACTCCCGCCTATATAACGGATGTGATATTGAAAGTCTATATTCATTACGAGACAACCGACATACCCGGTCTGATCGAGTTTGAGCGTATCCGAGAGATGTACACATCCGAGACCGACAACTATATTATTGCTGACATATCGCTTCTCGACCTGATGCGCTATCGCGAGCTTCTTTCCGCTCCGGATGTCTTCATAGCCAACATTCCCGTCTTCTTCCTTGATAAAGATGATTGATAGGGATATGGATGAGTGATAAGCGATAAAAATCGCTTATCAGTTAGCGGAAAAGACGCGGGAGGAAGTCAAGGAGGTATCGCCGCCAGTTCTGCCATGTATGACCTCCGTCGGAGGGATGGTATAGGTAGGGATACCCGGCGGCATCAAGCTTTTTCATATAGTCGTCGTTGAGCTTCTTCACGAAATCATCAGAACCGAAGGCTATATAATAAAGCTTTGGGGCGGGAGAGAACTGTTTCTTCAACTTGTTGTCGATATCCTCATATATGGCGAGATTTCCTGATGAATACTTTGAGATGGTGCGGTCAAGTTTGCTATTGCCCACAATCGGAAGATCCTCCTTGAACTGCTTCCACGCATCTCCGAGACTGCGTATTGTGCCGATACGGTTGTCGTTGAGTGCATTGGTGGTCTGTGCTGAAAAGAGACCTACGTAATCGAAAGTCTGCGGATTGTTCAGAGAGATGAAAAGGGTGTGCAAACCGCCCAAGGATAATCCTGCGATGGCTCGGTGCTCTTTGTCGTTGATTGTTCGGTAATTCTTATCCACGTAATTCACCACTTCATCAACAAACACGCTTTCGATATTGCCCATCATTGAGGTCATGTTGTTGGCTTTCGGCTTTACATCCGGATTCTCCGGATCCTCGCCGGGAGCAGCCGCCAGTTCGACATTGCCGTTAGGTATCACCACAATCATCGGTTCGCATTTTCCCTCGGCAATCATATTGTCGAGAATCTGAACCGCCCGTCCGCACTCTCCCCATGCGTTTTCGTCGCCTCCCGATCCATGCAGCAGATATAGTACCGGGAATTTCTTTGTGCTGTTGGTTTTATATTGTGCAGGAAGATAAACGGTCATGCGCCTTTTTGTCATGCCCGGTAATGCGGAAGGATACCATACTTTCTGCACATCACCGTGCGCCACATTTCTCTCTTTGTAATAATCACCATTGCCTCCACCGATGATGAAATAATTCAGGATGTTGTCGATATCCCTGACGGTATCGGGATTATTCGGGTCGTTGGCTTTCTCCTCATCAATCTCATACCAATATGAATAAAGATCAGAAGTGAGAGCACCGGTGGTACATGTCCAGTAATCGCCATCCTTCTTCATTTCGATTTTACCTTCGCGGCTGAAAGGTCCGAAACTTTTCCCCTTGATGAATGTACCTTTCAGGATGACCTCATCGGCATCGGGAGCGTAAATGCGGAAAGTCGCGGAATTATTAGGGTTGATAACCGGATAATTCTCCGCCTCTTTGGCGGCAGTTGATATAGCGGATACCGCAAGCAATGTTGTGGTTAATATTTTAAATAGCTTCATCTGGTCAAATATTTTCAGGTTTGGTATCGAGGATATGCAGGTTGGGTGTGAAACCATCAGCACATGTCTTTATTATAGCTCTTGCATCTTCTGAGGAGGTATATACAAAGACTTTACTATTCGGATGTAGACGAGCCAATAAAAGAGCCAATTCGCCATTTCCATGCGGCTCGTCGAGATATATTTCAGAAAGATCCGCGTATTTGCGCAAAGAATCCGGTTCATTGCGTATGGCTTTAAAGGCTTTCCTTGCGGCAATCTCTATCTCCCGTCCTTTGTAGAGATATCTTCCCATTACACATTCAATGGCATATGCGAGTTCCGACTGATTCTTTTTCCGGTGGATATCCGAATGATTAAAATCGTATCTGCTGGTCAAGACGCTCATGAGGGTAACGGGATAGAGGCGCCGTGAGCCATCCTTACGGCGCGTCAGCCATTTGAACAGTAGCGGCGGGAAAAGATACGCCATCAGTACTACTGAAATCATTCCTACAACCGTTATCTCTCCTAACGACCGCATGGCTGGATGCTTTGCCACAAGGAGTGTTCCGATACCTATGAACATTATCAATGCCGACACAACGATGCTGTTTTTATAAGATTGCAACAGTTTGCGGCGATATGCAAACTCATAGGTTAGTCCTTCGGTCATGAAGATTGTATAGTCGTCGCCCTGTCCGAAGATGAAGGTGGCGAGAATAACGTTCACAATATTGAATTTTATCCCCAATATTCCCATAATGCCGAGAATCCATATCCAGCTGAACGCCATCGGCATGAATGAGATCACTGCGAGTTCGATGCTACCCAAGGAGATCCACAGGAATATGAACACTATGAATCCGCACGCTATGCCGATATAATTGAAATCATCTGAAAGCGTGTTGGCGATGGAGCCGTTCATGCTTTTCACATCAAAGACAAGTCCTCCGAATTCACGGTGGTCAGATAAAGTGTTTTTTATCTCCTCTGCTGATTTCAGAGGCACACCTATCACCTGAACTATGGATTTGCGCCCCGACTCAGTGTCTTCACTGAGGTTGCCCATGAATACAGAGGAATACAATTCCTTGAAACTCTCGAAATCCCGGGGTGTATACTCTGCGGAAACAATGTCGTTGAAAGGAGAGAATGCCTCTGTGCTGAAACCGTGGTTTTGTGCGGCTTTTGCAAGTGAAGAGGAGATGGAACCCTGATATTTCCCGATAAAGTCATTCCACTTTGTCAAACGACGTGCCTGTTCCTCTTTGGAGGTAAGGAATGAACTGACTTCATTCTGACGAGTAGTTATCCCTGCTTTCACAAGAGAATCAACGGCATTACCGATTATTCCGCTTTGAGTTAGAGCTTCATCCCAAGTTTTGCCGCTGCTGACTATATATAGATTTTCAGTGTCGTGACTTTCGTTTACTAACCCGGAAAAATATTCCATGTCAGCCTTTTGCTCATCAGTCATGTAGTTTATATTGCGCATGTCGGAGTCAAACTCCGTGCGCAGACTGAAGAATCCGAATACGACAGTCAGGATAAGCACTCCCCAAACAATATATCGATTGTTTTCAAGCGACAATCCGGCAAGGCGAGTTATCAGGCGCGGATCGCATTCCGGTTTGTCCCCTGCCTTACGCGTCTTGACGGCATGCGGAAGGAATATAAGCACGAAGAGGATCGTGCCTATCAGCAGGAGAGAGGCAAACAATCCCAAGTCATGAAGTGCCGGTGCATTTAGAGGCACGAGGCATAGAAACGCGCCTACAGTAGTAACGTTTCCTACCACCAAGGGGGAGATTATTTCTTTAAGGGCTGCCCTTGGATGCAGACTGTCTTTAAGATGGTCGATAAGATGCAGGGGATAATTCACTGCAATACCGAGAATCACTGAAGCTATTCCGATAACTATTATCGAGACGGAATCGTAATAGAGCGCAATCATGCCCATGGCGAAAAGCCAGCCCCAGCCCACGGACACAACAATGAGCAGTATGTTTCTCAGATTGCGGAACACGTATATGAGAAGCAGCAATATCAGTATACCGGCAATACTGATCGCAAGGATACTGTCGCTCTTGATACGGTTGGCATTCCCGACTGCGATTACCGGACCTCCGGTGATATGTATGTCGAGATTGCCGTTATCCTTTTCTGTCAGAGAGACGGCATCATTAAGCATCTCCACAAGCGAGGCATTGTGTTCCGATTCATGGGCACCGAATGCTGATTCAAGGATAACGATAGCCTTTTTAGCGTCCGGAGAGAGGATATATCCGTCGTATGTGTCGAAATTTATTGCCATCCCTCCGTTCTTTAATCTCTCCAGTGCGGGAGAAAAGAGATTCAGAGGGTCGCGGGCGATATTACCGCTCAGTATTCCTGAAGAAGGAAAGAGCAGCATATGTTTGTCTTCAGCAATCTGACGGTCGATATATTCGGGATCAGATAGAAGGGAATCAATTCGCGCATAATCCTTATCAGTAAGGAAATAAGGAATCTTCTCATAGATGATATCCGTGATTCCGAGCATCTTCTCCATGTCAACCTCCTTCATCACATCGCTGAGATACCGGAGTGAGTCGAATTTCTCTACATTCGCGGCGAAAGCCTCTACACCATCCGCCAGTTCCTGCGGGTCGACATCGGTGGTGTCGCGCGTGGAGATGATAGCATAGATCTTATTGGCGCCGGATATGTCCTGATACACCGACATCGCAGTGTGGTTCTTTTCATCAAGAGGGAGAAAATCGGAGATATCCTCCTTATATCCGAGTCTCAGAAACGACAGCACGAGGGCAGCGGTGGAGACTAAGAACAATCCCCACGCAAGCAGCGGGCGTCGCTTGAAGAGGTCATAGAGACGAAGCATGGTTTTTAGGTTTTAGGTTTTAGGCATTAGGTTTTAGGCATTAGGCATTAGGTTTATTAGGCGAAGCTTTCTAAAGCCTAAAGCCTAAAACCTAACGCCTCTTCCTATTATCAATAAACTTTATCGGTTTCCGGTTATTGCCGGGGTTGTTGATTTTGCTGACATCGTCGGGCGAAAGGATCTCTACGATGGGCGCGACTCGGATTCTTGAGCGGAATCGGTCTTTAAGATCCTTGATTACATCAAAAGGCTGTGGCGACGCTACGCCTGCCTTTACCACAACCTCATCGGTGCCCGCAAAACTGTTGCGAACCTCTACCACATAGTTGATTACGTAGGGAGTGTTGTCGAGCACATCGTTGATTGCCGGAGGGTATATCGTAGTGCCCTTAAGCTTTATCATATTGTTTTTACGACCCACAAGTGGTGTGAGACGATATGAATTCCTTCCGCATTTGCATTGCTCGGTGATCTTGCAGCTCATATCGCCCGTGCGGAACCGAAGAAGAGGCATTCCCTCTACTCCGAGAGTGGTAACAACCACCTCTCCAATTTCGCCGTCTTTTACTGGAAGATTGTTGTCGCCGATTATTTCCACGATGATGAGTTCCGGATGCACGTGACCGCCGCAGCCGTATGGGCACTCCGAGAATGTGGCTCCCATTTCGGTGGAGGAATAAGTGGCGAAAAGGTCTACATCCCATTTCTCCTTTATGCGCTTGCCGAGAAGATTTAGAGAGAAATCCTGTTCCCGCAATCCTTCGCCGATTCCAATTATGCGTTTGATGCTGGAATTGCGATAATCTATATCATGTTGCTCCGCATATTCGATGAGACGTAGGATAAAGGAAGGCACGCACATTATGGTGTCGGGTTTCAGCCGATGGATGGTATCCCATTGCAATTCCGGCATACCATTGCCTACGCGGATCACGCTCGCACCGAGCTTGCGGATACCGAGAAAATAAGCCAGTCCAGCCATAAATCGTTTGTCGAGTGTCGTCATCAGTTGCACGATGTTGCCAGGCTTTACTCCCGCACATGAGAATGATTTCATCTCATTGAAAGCCAACCGCTCAAGATCCTTGTCGGTGCATCCGAAAGTCACGGGATCGCCAAGGGTACCGGATGTTGTGATATAATCAATGATTTTCTCCGGGGGCACGCAGAGGAAATCCGCATTATGGAGCTGCAGATCTTTCTTTTCTGTGAATGGTATTTTCACAAGGTCATCAATAGTGCGGATATCGTCGATATTGATGTTGTTATCCTTGAATACTTTCTGATAGAAAGGTGAATTATCCGCGAGATAACGTAATGCTTCGTGGAGTCTCCCGTTCTGGTATTCCTCTATTTCTTCGGGAGAGCGAAATTCTATATCTTCTTTATTCATTTGAATAAGTCTCTTAGCCAGTTAATGAAATCTTCTTTCCAGCTTATTGCCTCGGATGTGGTTTTCTTCGGATTTGCACCGAATCCATGTCCTCCGGTCTTGAATTGCACGTATTTGTGGCGCACGCCGGCTGCCGTCATCGCGGAATCGAGCAATACGGAATTATGATAATCAACCACAGGATCGTCAACGCAATTCATAAGGTAGGCGGGAGGCATGTTGTCTCGCACATGTTTTTCAAGAGAGAGGGAATCCTTCATTTCTGAAGATATCGCTTTCCCTTCTCCTAACAGTCCGCGGCGTGAACGTTTGTGGGTGGATTTATCCACGAGCGACACCACGGGATAGATCGGAGCGATGAAATCGGGTTTAAGCGACACGTCCGATGTGATTCCCAAGCTTGCCAGCGAATTGGTGTCGAAAAATATTCCAGACATGGCGGATAGATGACCTCCTGCAGAGAATCCCATAACTCCGAGACGGTTAGGATCGATACCGTATTTATCAGCGTTGTCGCGGATTAACTCAATGCTTCGTTGAACATCCTGAAGCATATCCGGATATCGGTGACCCCGCCGGGAATAACGGGTATGCCATATGAACGCGTTGATTCCCGCTACGCGATATTCGAGCACAAACGCCGATATTCCGTTGTTGCGAAGCCATTCCGCCACGCCTATTCCTTCGGTTTCCTTATCAAGCCAGAAATAGCTCCCACCCGGACATATGATGCACGCAATATTGTTCTTTCCCGCTGCGAGATAAGGCGTAAGCGTCACTTTCTCCTTGCACGAAGTCCCCTCCCAGATGTTAAAGCCCTTGTTATCGGCGAAAGAGGGGAACTTCATCAGTAGAAACAACAAAATCAATATTTTAAATATCTTTGTTGGCATCGTTGATTTCTTTTACAATAGTGTTGACACCTAAAATAGCCTCCGCCGTATATATGGCGGTCAGCGGCACTCCGCACATGCCGTGGAGGTTTATGTTCTGACCCGTGAGGAGAAGATTCTTCACTTTGGTATATACTGGAAGTTGGGAGAATATCAGATTCTCGCAATCTTTCCGATAGCCGAATATCGCACCCTCCTTGGTGTTGTAATAATCGCGAATGGTCAGTGGACTTGCCGAATATATGTTGGCAATCTTGTCGTAAAGACCGGGAAAGAGTGACTGTAGTTTGTCAAGAATTTTTTTGACATTCTCTTTTTTCCATTTCTCGTAATCCTCCCCTCGATGTCCGACTGTGGTGTGCTCCCATTTTTTTACTCTATCGAAGCTCATTATGCAGTGCACAAGAAGGCGGTTTGCAAATTTACCTTGATCCGGATCTGGGGGAGTCATATACATAAAGCATTTTGGCCAGTCCGTTGGATCGAAACTATCCTGATTCCACATCCATCTGTAATCCTCCATATAATAGCTTGTATGGTCGATATATGGAAATGTGTTAGGTTTTAGGTCAATATATAATGAGAATGCAGAATATGAATTCGGAATTTCGTTGAGACGATTGACGAATACACGTTGGAAAGTGCCTTCGGGCACAAGTTTCAGCAGTGCGACCGGATGAATGGCTGAGATGTACTTATCTGCTGTGAACATATCGCCATCTGAAGTGTGAACAGCAGTTATCATTTTATCGACAGCATCGATTCTGACCACATTCTTGTTGGCAAGCACCTCTCCACCGGCATTTTCAATTACACCTTTCAACGTATCAGCCAGCTGTTGGCTTCCCCCGATAAAGCGTGTGGCTCCGTTGATGTAGAGCACATGGATCAGTGCATGGACATATGCGGGGGTATGTCCCTCTATTCCTCCATACAAGGGGTTGAGATAAGCCAACAATTCCCGTAGTCGCGGGTCCGAAACATGCGAATTTATCAACCTGTCGGCAGACCATGTAAATTTTTCGGAATGAATACTTGTGCCTCCATTATCTTCCTTGAGATAGAAAAGAGGAACTTCTTCTGTTAGCTCATAAATGTCATCCACATATGCCCGTATTCCGGCTGCCTCTTCCGGAAAATATTCTGACATGCATCTGATGAAATTCTCTTTCCCCGATGCAATGCGGTAGACATCACCGGTTTTCTTATAATGGATTTCATCTATGCAATCGCAGTCTACATGCTGCAGGTTGAGGGAGTCATATATCCCGAGATATTTACAGATTTTGTGGAGGTTGCCGTTCTCCTGAAAACCACCCATCACGTGCATACCGGTTTCGAAAATCTTTCCTTTGCGATGGAAACATTGCAAACCACCCCCGATGATGGCATTCTTCTCAAGAACCGTCACTTTCATCCCGTTTTTGGCGAGGAATGCTCCGGAGAAAAGACCGCCTATGCCGCCTCCGATTATTATGCAATCAGTCTTATCTGTCATTTCTCGAGAGTTATTGTTTTGTCAAAATCTTTTTCATCTCCGAAATCATCATTCCATACGGCATGAATGTAGTGCAGATTGGAGGGTAGGGAGGGAGTGTCGGCAGCAATCCGGAAATCATCCGCATCCTCGATATAGGAGAAAACATCCGCATTCTTATTCACCAAGGCAAATAGGAGAGGAAAAACTCCGATGCCTCCGTTGATGATACGGATTCTTCCGATATTTTCACCATTGATGATATTGTCGAGTCTAAGTGCCTTTTTCAGGTCTCTCTTGCAACGACTCACTATTCTCCAGCCACGATAAGCGTATTTATACAGCACGAGACTCCGGAAATATCGGGCATCCTCCTTTTCGCTGATAAGACGGTCGTGTTCGTTGCGTATCAATTTACGGAAATAAGAAGCTTGTTTCAGGAAAGGGAGGTCTTCATAATCTTCTCGTTTGGCGCGCCCAAGAATCCTTACAGTCAGTTTCCCTTTGCGGAACAGGAAACTTTTCTTTGGCAAGAAATGTCCTGCTCCATGTAGCACCATCGGCAAGATGTCAATATCCAGCTCTTTTGCGAGATGGAATGCCCCTTGATGGAAGCGACGTATGGTGCAGTCTTCAGAACGTGTGCCTTCCGGGAAAATAACTATAGAGTACCCATTGTCTCTGAGTTCCCGCAGTTTAGGGAGTATAACATCAACACCTGCGGAGACTGGAAGGAAATCGGCATTATGGATTATATTGCCGAAAATAGGACTGTTCCATACCCAGTCGTTTGTAAGGAAAATTAGTTTTGGATGCATGCCGATCAATGCCGGCAAATCAAGATGCGACTGATGATTACAGATGATGAGAGCCGGGCGGTTCATGTCCTCACCCGTAGGATTCTCATAATAAGTCTTGGCGCCGGGATAATGGCGCGTAATGAAGGCGCAGCCGCGACAGACAATCTTGTGGAATCGGAGTTTTCTTTTTTCGGTTTTCTTACCGATCATAAAATAGATCGAGGCGAAAGGGGTGAATATAGCGCCGGCAATAAATGCGAATAAAGAAAAACCATATATTGAACGGAATATTCTGTCAAGCGTGACAGCAGCATCCAGTTTCTCTCCTTTTTTACGCGTGAAAGGCTTGAATTCTCTGTTAAACAGCTTACGTTGCGAAAAGGCGTGCCAACTGCGAACGGGAATACCATAGATGATGGCTCCAAAACATAGGATAGTGTTAAGAATGCTGATGCGGGTAAAATCCAGTGCAGGTCTGAAATGCGACACGCGTTCTGCTTGAGGTGGATAATAAACGCGAATGGGAATGGATATGATTCTGACCCCATTCCATGAGGCAAACACAAGGAGTTCGAGCTCGGCTTCGTAACGGCTTGTAAGCAGCCCGAGCCCGTGCAGATGTTTCAATGGATATGCTCGATATCCTGTCTGTGTGTCTTTTAGTCTTCGACCCGTCTGAACGCAAAACCAAAAATTCGAGAATTTATTGGCGAAAGAGCTTTTACCGTTGATGTCAACATTTGAGAGATTTCTCTCTCCCACAATCAGTGCTCCGGGATGCTCCACGATGGCTTTTACAAATGCCGGGATATCTTCCGGATAATGCTGACCATCGGAATCAATAGTTATGGCATATTCATATCCCAATTCAATGGCTTTCCGGAAACCTTTTTTGAGTGCGTGACCTTTCCCTGCGTTGCGGGGATAGCTTACAATATGGATGGCATCTCCGAAAGAGTCGAGAATTGCAGCCGTGTTGTCGGTGCTCCCGTCGTTGACTACTATTACATCAGCGGAATAATTCAATATCCCGGACACAACGTTGCGAAGCGTGCCGGCATTGTTGTATGTCGGTACGAGCACGCAAATCCTGTGTCTGCGCATTGTCTGAATCAAATTATTCCGTTCCGGAGAAATCATTGCTTATATTTTAGCGATAGTTTTGTGAAAATTGTGTCTTTGTCTCTCACTGTTACCGAGACTTTAAGATATCCATCCTCTTCCGATATCTTCTTGAAAGCGACGGTCACTTCTTCGGATTCGAGAGGATTGATGATGGAGAGAAATTTTGCATTTCCTACAGTTGACAGAGTGCGGTTGCATGGCATCAATTCGTTCAGAAGCTCGGATGCAATCTGTATGATGCACACTCCGGGGGTAATGGGCTTGCCGGGGAAGTGAGCTTTATAAATTTTGCAATCAGGGTTGAGTTTGATCCGGAAAGATTTCTCTTCAGGATCAACTGAAAGTATATTATAGAGATTATTCTTCAGTGTCATAATCACTTTTATTTTGTAACGGAGAGAATGTATATTTGATATTCCTTTTTGTGTTAAAAATCGTCACATTTTCACCATCGCGACTCTCTTCATAATTATTTTTCTTTTTTAATGGGATGTCATACAGAATGTGGATAGCGAAATTTATGTCGTTTTTGAGCACTTGCTTGATATACCATTTGTTGAGGAAACTTCCTACATTTATCAGCTTCACTTTCCCTTTCTTTTTCAAATAAGAGAAATCCATGGCTGAGATGCCGAACTCATTCACTAAGCTGCCGTTGATGGCATCTTCCGTTTCCGCACAAATCATTATCCCCGATACATATCCTTTCTGCATTTCAATGCGGAAAGCCATCTTCCGGTTTTTTGGCGCATCGCTTTGAGACTCACTCTCCGAAGCGGCGAATGCGTTGCAAATGGCGAAAACGCTACTTAGCAGGAATAGCAAAAAGGTTCTCATTTATTGCGATGTTTGTTTTTATGTTTCGTAGACGTATGTTCGTTCGATCGTTGTTTTTCTCGTGAAGATTGATTTCCGATATCATAAGATCGGATTTTGAGAAAGAGAGGACAATGCGTGTAAACATCTTTTTCATCTCTTTCTTTTTGGGTATGAGGGTCACGTTCCAGGATGTCTTGCCATCTTCTACCGACACAGAGAAATCCGCGACATTGGAGAGGGCAGTTCCGGTGACAGTGCTCATCATAATCCGAGCAACCTCCTTGAAGAGTTTGTTGCTGTTGGTGTCAATCACATCTTTTCGGGATTTGTTTCCGACATAAACTTTTGTGCCGTTGAATATAAAGAGATACTGATAAGGGGATGTGTATTCCCAACGAAGTTTGTTGGGTTGCTTATAGCTCATTTTCCCTTCCGACACCATCTTGTCGCTGAGTAGCGACAGATGTTTGGTCTGGGTGAAACTGCAGCTCATGGATTTCAGTCCGGATGTGGCTTTATTGATCTTGGCTATCACCTCCTTTTGCTGCGCGGCAGAGATAGGGGCGGCAACTGCATTCGAGATGCATGCCATGATGACCAGACATATTGTGACTATTCTTTTCATTCAGTTATTATTTATTTTGCTACGAAGATACAACCGATCATTATTAACGCAACCCCCAGCCAGCGGTTCCATGCAATGGATTCATGCAGGAAGACAACAGCGAAAACCAGGGCTATGACATAGCTCATACTTGCCATGGGGTATGCCATGCTGAGTGGGAAATGCTTGAGAATGTACATCCAGAGAATCGAGGCACCACCGAAGAGAAGACCGCAGACCAAGAACCACCAGTTGGTCAGAAGATCTCCCCAGAATCGCGCAGTCCAACCGAACGCAGGCATCTTAGCCAGCGCCAGTTTCAGAGTGAGCTGTCCTAAGGAAAGCATCACGCTCTGGATAATCGATAAACCTATCAGTTGCCACATCTCTTTCTTTAAATGTTTAATGTTTAATGTTTAATTAGGAATTAGGAGTTAGGAATTAAATCCTTTGCCTCTGATAATTCCTCGCCCTTATTTTTTTGCCTCTGATAATTCCTAATTCCTCATTTCTAATTCCTAATTCCTAATTCTCACGACGCTCCAAGCGGTGGATTCGGAATGGTTGAGGATGGTGATGCGCCGGATGGGAGTGGCGTCAGCGTAGCCTTTCTCTAAGATTCTTACAGCCGAATAGAATGCCATTGCCGAGGAGGAGAAGTTTTCGCCAAAGATATTCTTATACTGCATTGTGCGGGGAGAATAATCCAGATTTGCCAAAAGTTCCTCATACGGCGGGTCGTTCAAGGGGTTGCCGTTGGTGCCCAACATCAATATCGAATCCTTCTCCTCCGTAAGGAGAGTTGAGAGATATTTGAGATCAGGATGATGAAAAATCCGTATGTCCTCAATCTCACAGATATTGCCGGTATCTTCATTGCCCGATAAGACTGCCGACATGGAGGTCTCCGAAATGAATGAATATTCCGGATGGGTCCGTTCCATAACAAGCGACATAAATGGTGTGACCTCGTCATGTGCCCCTACAAGAGCATTGCGAATCATGCCTTCCTTGATTTGAAGCCATGCATCGAGCAATGCACTTTCGAACGATAGACCCTTATGGGAATATGTGTTATTATACCCATGACATTTAAGGATTATCGCTATCAATGAACTGATGGTGTTGTGAGTAGACTGCATGAAAAGGGTTGGTTTCAAGCAGTTTTCTCCATATGTGCATAGATCGACAAGGAATTTTT
>DAWBVG010000318.1:0-1921 GCA_052279865.1 Muribaculaceae bacterium | reverse complement strand
TATGGAGACTGGATTGCTGCAATTCAAAGGGAAGGTGCATTTCCAGCTTACCCCAAGGATCAATACAAAACTTGATCAGATCGGTGATTTTAAAGATAACAATACTGCAGCTAAGTATGTCGGATGCCTTATAGACCAGGCAATCCACAGAAGTTATGAGATTTTCACCATAAATTATGTGGCATACGACATGCTTCACCATACAAATAGGTTTTCGAGAAATTACACGGAGGAACAAAAACAGGAGACAATTGATTATTTCAATCGTCAGCTTTCCAAGGTAGAGATAGACGATCTTAAGGAGGAAGAACGAGAATATATGATGGAGATGATGCTCTATATGTATGCCAATCCTCTTAAAAACAAACTTAAGACTTTGCTCGGAGGTCTTGAATAGAAAATCTGAATCAAATCAGAGACATCTACAATGAGAAACATTCCGGTAATAACAATGATAATAGTCTTTATCTTCACTTTGCTTGTGGATTCCTATATCCTTTGGGATATAATCTCATATTGCAGACGAAGAAAGAGACTTTGTATTGGTCTTCACATAGCTTTATCCATCCTTTTCCTGGGTCTCGTTATATCAATTGCATGCTGGCATGGTGACTCCGAGAACAAGTCGATAATCCCGTTGATGTGGATGCTGTATGTTTACGCATCGGTATATATACCGAAATTAATCTATTGCATCTGTTCCGGCATCGGGCGGCTGTTCAAGAGTACCAGAAAGGGGAGAAAGATTAATTATGGCATATACATTGGGGCTCCCGTATCACTGATAGTTTTCATCTTCATGTGGTGGGGCACTCTTTTTACCCGGAATGAGATTGTTGTCGAAAATGTTAATATTGTTTCTGACAAGGTTCCTTCAGCTTTCGATGGCTACAGAATCGTTCAGTTCAGCGATGCTCATGTCGGCACATGGGGGAATGACACGGCTTTTGTGAGCCGTCTCGTTGACAGAATAAATTCAATGAATCCGGAATTAATTGTTTTCACCGGTGATGTCGTGAACCGGGAGACTTCGGAGATGGAACCATTCTTACGTATATTAAGCCGCCTGCATGCACGCGATGGGATCTATTCCGTATTGGGGAACCATGATTACGGCGATTATATGGAGTGGAAGTTTGCTTCTGAGCGAGATTCCAATAATGCCTTGATGGCAATGTGGCAGAAACAGATTGGCTGGAACCTTATCAACAATGACAGGAGGTATATAACACACAACGGAGATTCGGTTGTATTGATAGGAGTGGAGAATTGGGGAGAGCCTCCTTTTCATCAGTATGGCAGGCTTACCGATGCTTATCCCTTGTCTCGTGATTCAGTCTATAATCTGAATGACGAAAGATTCAAGATTCTATTGTCGCACAATCCGGAACATTGGAACCGTGAGGTTTCGAAAATTACCAATGTTGATCTGACATTGTCCGGTCACACACATGCAATGCAGATGGTGTTCGATATATTCGGATATGAATGGAGCCCTTCGAAATGGAGATACCCACAGTGGAAGGGTCTGTATGAAAGAGAGAATGAGGCAGGCGACACTACGCGCCTATATGTGAATATAGGATGTGGAGAAGTGGGAATTCCCGCGAGGTTCGGGGTGGCTTATCCGGAACTCACACAAATAACGTTAAAGAAGAAATGATGCTTGACGAAGAATCTCTTGTTAAGGTAGTATTGAGTTTTGGTTCTAATTCCGGCAACCGCACTGCAAATATCACAGATGCGTTGGAATGGTTTGACTCTATTGCTACAGATTGCAGTTTTTCTTCTATTTATGAAACTCCAGAGATTCATGGTCATGGTGCGCCGTATATGAATGCAGTAGCATCAGGCTTTATTAATGTTGATTTTGGTTCCTTCGAGAGACTTTCCAAGTTATATGAAGTTAAAAAAGGCAGAG
>DAWBVG010000317.1:0-15478 GCA_052279865.1 Muribaculaceae bacterium | reverse complement strand
GTGATCCCAAATATCTTGACCTCAACGGTGACGGATTCGTCAACGCAGGCAAAAGCACTCTCGATGATCCCGGCGACCGCGTAATTATCGGTAATTCCGTGCCACGTTTCCGTTATGGCATCAATCTCAATGCATCCTGGTGTGGTATTGATCTATCAGTCTTTTTTCAAGGCATAGGACGCAAGGACTGGTATCCGGGTGGCGACAACCTCCGCTTCTGGGGTCCATATTCACGCCCTTACTCCACATTCGTTCCCCGCGATTTCATGAGCGATGTCTGGAGTGAGACAAATACAGATGCTTACTTTCCTCGTCCAAGAGCCTACGCCGCACTTTCAGCGAGCAACAATACAATCTATTACGCCAACGACCGCTATCTTCAGAACCTCGCCTATTGCCGTCTGAAGAATCTCACAATCGGCTATACCTTCCCCGAGAAGTGGACGAAAAAAATCTTCCTTCAGAAGATTCGCGTATATTTCTCCGGCGAAAACCTCGTGACATGGACCGCACTAAAGAGCAGATTCATTGATCCCGAAGAGGCTTCCGCCGCTTCTGACAACCGTTCGAATGTGTATCCTTGGAGCCGCACATTCTCATTTGGTCTGAACGTGACTTTCTAATATTCAAGAAGCTCTTATCACAAAAGCCTATTATATGAAACTACGATTATATACACTCGCGGCTGTCGGAGCCGGATTGCTTGCCCTCACAGGTTGCGAAAGCGCACTCGACAGATTCCCGAAAGATAAACTCACTCCCGACACCTTCTTCAAGACAGGTACCGAATGTGAGCTCTTCACCAATGATTTCTACACTATGTTTCCTTCTGCCTCCGATATATTTTCAGAATCGGCAGATATCATCTCAAAAACGAGTCTGATTCAGGAAGTGCTCGGCAACAAACAGGTGCCTTCAACATCCTCTTCATGGAAATGGGACAAACTTAGAGACATAAATTTCTTTCTCGAATATTCGAAAAACTGCAACATAACCGCCGATCGCCTCAAATACGAAGGAGTGGCAAGATTCTTCCGCGCTTTTTTCTATTATGAGAAAGTAAAGAGATATGGAGATGTGCCCTGGCTTGACGTTGCCCTTGATTCGGATGACGACCGTCTCTACATGGGACGCACTCCTCGGCAGGAGGTGATCGACCATATGCTTGAAGACCTCGATTTCGCAATAGAGAATCTCGATGCAAACCGCAGTCTCTATACCGTGACCCGCTGGACAGCCCTTGCACTCAAAAGCCGCGTGACTTTGTTTGAAGGCACGTTCCGGAAATATCACGGTATTGACGGCTGGGAGCAATTACTCACCATATGCGCTGAGGCATCGAATGAATTTATCAAAAGTTCGGGATATTCCATTTACAACACCGGTACAACCCCTTACCTCTCTCTATTCTCATCGATCAATGCGATCGATACCGAAATAGTGCTCGCAAGAGCTTACAACTCCTCGATCGGTCTCACCCATGATGTGAACGGCTATCTGACCTCAACATCTCAGGGTCGTCCGGGAATACTTAAGGATATCGCCAACATGTATCTTATGACTGACGGCACTCCTTTCACTTCAAAGAATGGCTACGAGACCATGACACTTGCCCAGGAGGCGCAAAATCGTGACAAACGTTTCGCACAGACTATGCGCGCTCCCGGATACAAACGTATCGGTGAGACAAAAGAGACAGCCCCGAATCTCGCTGCATGCGAGACCGGTTATCAACCGGTGAAATATCTGCAGGCTGCGCAATACGATGCCTACAACACGTCTATTATAGACATGCCGATCTTCCGCGCTGCTGAGGTTTATCTCAACTATGCGGAAGCAAAGGCGGAACTCGGCAATTTGACTCAAGGCGATATTGACATATCTATCAAACCTCTGCGCGAACGCGCCGGTGTCAGCAATCTATCGCTTTCTG
The DNA here is from genome assembly GCA_052279865.1 of Muribaculaceae bacterium. Classification (GTDB taxonomy): domain Bacteria; phylum Bacteroidota; class Bacteroidia; order Bacteroidales; family Muribaculaceae; genus Lepagella. Next base: position 13,545 of record DAWBVG010000317.1, on the reverse strand, counting down.
TAGCCAATGCCAATCCCGATCCATATCTTATGGATGACGTGACCGGATATCAGAACGTAAAAGGTCCCAACACGGGAGTGATCCTTGAAATCCGAAGAGAAAGGACTGTGGAACTCTTGATGGAGGGATTCCGATACTGGGATATCATGAGATGGCACGAAGGGCAGCGCTTCACACGTACTTTCTTGGGATTGTATTTCCCCGGAGCGGGAAACTACGACCTTAATGCAGACGGCACTCCTGACGTATGCCTATGGAGCGGCAGCAAACCGGCGACAACCGCTCCAGTAGTATATGAAATCGACAAGGATATTTTCCTCTCGGAAGGAACCAGAGGGAATATAATCCTTCACACGGATTTCCCCCGTACTTTCCGTCAGGATCGCGATTATCTCTACCCCATTCCGACAGATGACCGTATTCTTACCAACGGCAATATAACCCAGAATCCCGGATGGGTCGATGGCTTAAATTTCTAATAACCGGTAAATAATGATATTTATGAATCTTATATCTATAATAAATAAGACTCTTATCACCTCCCTCCTTCTCATTGCGGGAGGTTGCGACGAGCCTAAAGGCGACAACTCGGATTACGATTTTAACAAGGGAGCCGTGAAACATGAATCCACGCGTCTGCCCGACAGCTATCGGCTCGCCACATATAATACCCATCGCTGCTCTCCTGCCAATAATGTGGCGAACTATAACAACACCGCGCAGGTGATATCCCTGATAGATCCTGATGTGATTGCGCTGCAGGAACTCGACAACGGCACCAACCGTCACGCAGAAGATCAGCTATATGAGCTTGCAAAACGCACCAACATGTATCCGGTGTATTTACCTTGCGTCACTTACACCAAAGGCTCATACGGCATCGGCATTCTATGCAAGGAGGAACCGATAAAAACATATACACGCGAACTTCCGGGAAAAGAGATGCGCGGAATGCTCCTCGCAGAATTCAAGGATTTCATTTTCATCTGCACACACCTATGCGTGTCGAGTGCCGACAACAGAGCTTGGTCTTATGATATAATCAATCAATATCTGAGCGAGAATTACAGCAGAAGTAGAAAACCTATTTTCCTTGCCGGAGACCTCAATGCCACCTCTCTCCCTGCCGTCGCTACCGATAACTGGCAATCGATCAGCTCTACAAGCGTTACTTATTTCCCTACGAGCAGGCGTATCGATTATATTCTTGCATACAAGGGAATAAGCGCACAGAGCAAGGTGCTTCAGACCATGGTTCCATCTTTTGCTGAGATTGATCTGACACAAGTCTCCGACCATTTTCCGGTAATTGTTGACATCTCTAAAAATTAATCAGCATGAATCATATAATAAAAAACACAAAAGACAAGACCTGTGTGTCGGCATTATGCCTCTTCATGTTGGCAGCAATCTCTCTGTCATCATGTCGCGATGAGGTCAGCCTGCCACAGCCTGTGATAAAACTCAGTTCTGAGTCAATCACCGCTCCATCTCTTGAATCCGCCTTCAATATTGAGGTTGAATCAAACTGCGACTGGATTGCTGAAATTCAGAACGGTGAATCACAATGGATTTCAATTTCAGATGCAAAAGACATCGGAAATGGGGAAATGCATCTATCTCTGAAACCCAACACCGGTTCCTCTCCCCGCGAAGCTATTGTGCTGGTGCATAATGAGACAATGACGGTAAGCACCACTCTTACAGTAAAACAGAATCCATCATCGGGCGACGGATTGGTGTCTATCAGTGAGCTACGTTCGCTCGAAGGAGCCTCAGGAGTAACACTCGATAAAAGTGCAGTAACACGCGGTGTCGTAGTTTCCAACCTTCAATATAAGAATTTTCCTGCGGGTCTCATTGCCATTGAGGGGAACGCATCTGCCGGAGGTGGCATAGCGGTTGAAGTCGGTAAGGCTTTCCTCGTTGGCTCCGGTGAGGAGGTTGAGGTAAAACTGGAAGGAGCTGAAATAAAGCGTGACCCTGAAAGCGGAATGCTTGTTCTCTATCCGGGGAGTGAGGACTGCGTAATACGCACTGAAACAACCGGTATCATCCCTACTCCTGTGGAAGTGACAATTCCGGAACTCGCCACAGGTAACTACGAATCTATGTATGTAAAAATTATCGGACAATTCTCAGACGCAGACATCAACAAGGAATATCTGTATGAATGCTCCTCATTCGTGGATGAAGAAAGAAACACAATTGGAATAACAGTGCTTCAAGACTGCAGATTCGCTGAGGCTGTGTTGCCGACAGGCAGCGGTTTTGTATGCGGCGTTGCCGGAACTGTCGATGGCTCTCCTTCCATCTATCCTTGTTCGGAATCAGACATTGTGCTCAACTCCACACGCTTCGGCGGAGGATTTTCATTCCCTTATGTATTCTCGCTGATGACCAACACTGCTACCAATGATGATGGACGCTACATCAAGACTCAACGTGAAGATGATAATAATTTCACACATTCTGCGATAGCTACAGATGACTCGGGTGTATTGGCGGAATGGAACACAAGCACAGCCGGAAAATATTTCAGATTCTGGTTTGACAACAGCGGACATCACAATTTCCAGCTTGGATCATGGATGGATGTTCAACAGAATTATTTCAAGATAACTTATCCGGAAGGGATTGAAATCACTGATGGTTTCCGCGTACAGTTCGGATGGGGAGGCATGAAGAATGCACCTTGCAACTGGGAAGTCCTCTACTCAACCGATAATTCCACCTGGTCAACCGGCAAGACTGAAACGACATTCGCAATTCCAAAGGATGTGGTGGCAGCTTCGGGAAAAGGATTCCTCGACTTTACGGTTGATGTGTATGTCAACGAACCGATCAGAAAGACAGACAAACTCAGTGTCATGATTCGTCCCCGCAACAATGAGACAATCAGCGGGGCGGCTCTCTCCACATCAAATGGCCGCGCTGTGTTCCACAGCTGCTTCCTCATCGACAAGCTTCCGGCAAAATCCACCACGGCGACTCCTACCGGTGCAATATATTTCGAACCGTTCGATGCGCTTTTGCAAGGTGCAGATTATACCCTTGGCGACAAACTTGCAGCAATGCTGAATTACGCAGGTGATGACATTTCAGCATGGAGTGACGATGTCAAACAAGGACTCTCCGGTACCAACGTCCGCCAACGTCCGGGATATGCTCAGATCGGATACGTCAACTCTATCGACAACGATCATAAGAGCTATAAGAATGAGACTGGCGAGCTTCTGACACCCAAGCTGGCAACAACAGGAAACCACACACTTTCCTTCAAAGCAATGGCATACAGGAACAAGGCTGTGTTTGAAGGGAAATCCGTTGTGGATATCAAGGGAGACATGACAATGGGCACGATTGAAATCATCGGTGGAGGTTCCGTAAACGGACAGACTTCCTTCTCTTTCGGACCTATGTCTCACGACTCTTTCAAAACATTCACATTCACCCTTGAAGGGGTCACTCCCGACACTCAGATAAAATTCTCTTCTGCCCCCGGCAGTTCAGATTTCTCCCGTTGGTTTATCGACAACATATGCGTAAAATAATTCCCATTCTAATATCCAGCATATTACCGGAGCTGCTGTTGCTTGCAACTGCAGCCTCGGTATATGCCACCAAAGCTCCGGATTGGCAAACCTCCTACGCATGGGCGGATGCGAAGCTTAGAGAGCTGACACTCGATGAAAAACTTGACATGACAGTTGGTTATGAGGAGTTTTTCTTCCCAGGCTTCCCCGAGAAAGGGATTCCGTATCTCTATCTTTCGGATGCCACGAAAGGAGTGCACCTGCGTCCGGAACTGACGGATACGGTTCATATACACCAGCTCGCACGCTCCACAGCCTTCCCGGCTCCTATAATGCTTGCCGCGACTTTCAATCCTGAACTTTCTTATGAATACGGAAAGGCGGTTGGAGAAGAATGCCGTGCGGGAGGTGTTGAACTGCTTCTTGGTCCGGGAGTGAATCTTGCCCGCAATTCGCAATGCGGACGCAATTATGAATATCTTGGAGAGGATCCTTTCATGGTAGGACTAATGGCTGCCGAATATATCAAGGGATTGCAATCGACGGGCACGGCGGCATGCATCAAGCATTTCATCGGTAATGAAACGGAATTTTACCGCCGACGCACAAACTCTATTATCGATGACCGCACTCTTCATGAACTTTACATGCGTCCTTTCAAAGCGGGGATAGATGCAGGTGTGGCATTTATCATGACATCGTACAATAAGCTCAATGGAGAATGGACAGGTGAAAGCCGCTATGTAATTGATACCCTTATCCGTCGCGATCTTGGCTTCAAAGGAGCTGTCGTGAGCGACTGGCGATCGGTCTATGATCATGAAAAAGTTGTGAAATCCGGTCAGAATTCCATTATGCCGGGAAGCAGGGAAATACGCGATGATATAGCGAATCTTGTGAAAACCGGAAAACTCTCGGAAAAGGATATAGACAATATGATTCGTCCTCTTTTAGCCACTTGTCACGCTTTCGGACTTTATGATAGGAAAAAATATATACCGGAGCTGTTGTCAAAATTCCCTGATCATGAACGAATATCGATGCGCACCGCAGAAGAGGGCACGGTTTTGTTGAAAAACAATGGTATCCTTCCTTTAGAGAATCCGAATGGTAGAAAAATACTCGTAACGGGCAATTATCTTGATAAGGATTTCAATTGGGTACATGCATCGGCTGACGTAAAGGGTTACAATCAGATCAGCTGGAGACAGGCGCTGCAAAAAGAATTCGGCGATAATCTCATTTTTACTGCAAAACCGACCGATAAGGAAATCAAAGATGCCGACATTGTGATTGTATCGACCGGCACTGTCGACCGCGAGGCGTATGAACGACCTTTTGAACTGCCTGCTGCCGAAAACAATCAGTTGAAGCGAATCACTGCCTTGAATCCAAGCACAATAGTTGTAGTATTTACCGGATCGGGCGTGAAACTCACGGATTTTGCTGAGGATGCAGCTGCGATTGTCTATGGCTGGTATCCGGGACAAAACGGGATGGCGGCGGTTGCGGGAGTATTGACAGGACGTATCAATCCCTCCGGTAAACTTCCTCTCTCTATCGAGAAAGATTTCAATGATTCTCCTGCAAAGGATGTAATGCCCAAAGGTGCAAAATTCTACACTAAACTGGTAAACGAACGGATGATCACTCCTTACGATGTAAACTATGATGAAGGTGTTTTGATGGGCTATCGATGGTATGACACAAAAGGTATCGCTCCGCTCTACCCTTTCGGATATGGTCTCACTTACACAGACTGGGAAATTACAAATCCTTCGGTCAAAGTGAAAGACGGGAAGGTAGTGGTAAAATCCGGATTGAAAAATATCGGTAAACGTAATGGAGCACAGGTTGTGCAGATATACGTATCGGAAAAGAATCCGACTGTGGTTCGACCGATAAGGGAGCTAAAAGGAGTGAAAAAGATATCTCTACCCGCCGGAGCAAACACGAGGTTTGAAATAAGCTTTGATATTGACGAGCTCGGTTTCTATGATTCTGAAAATCATGGATGGAAACTCAATCCCGGAGAATACGTAATCGCGATAGGTACATCATCTCGAGATATTCTCCATGAAGCTACGATAAAAATATGAGTAAGTGATGATAAAAGTAGGTTTAGTAATTGCAGCGATGATCGGTCTCTGTGCGGGAGTTAACGCTCAGCACAGAGCCGACAGGCAGCATCTTGAGAATGAAGATTCATTCTCCATGATAGTGCTTGGAGATCCGCAGGGCTATATGAAATATGACATCAACCAGCCTTTGTTTGATCTTTGTACGGCATGGATTGCCGACAATATCGACAATCTGAACATCAAGGCAGTTCTTTGCACTGGCGACCTTGTAGAGCAAAACGAAAATATCGTGATGAACCGCAAGATGCTCAACCAGACGAGCCGGGAGATGTGGCAGGCGGCTTCTCGCTGCTTTGAACGTCTTGACAATAAGGTGCCCTATTTCATCTCTTGTGGAAATCATGATTACGGCTACAAAAAATCAGAAAACGGCATGACGCATTTTCCTGAATATTTTCCGTTCGAACGCAATTCTACTTGGCGCGACATGATTGTCAGCAATTTTCCTAATCGACAGGGCATCTCCGATATGGAGAATGCCGCCTTTGAAATCGAACAGCCAAAATGGGGAAAAATGCTGGTGATAGTTACAGAATTTGCTCCACGAGACGAAGTGTTGGAATGGGCAAAGAAACTTTGTGAAAACAAGAAATACAAGAAGCATAAAGTGATTTTCATGACTCATTCCTTGCTACAGGAGCGTACAGCCGAATATACCGACAACTCTTCTTACAAGATAACACCACGCAACTGGGGAAAGGCAGTGTGGGAAAAACTCATCTATCCGACTGAAAACATTGTGTTCGCTCTCTGCGGACATACCGGTAAACCGGGAGATTATGAAGACTCGATAGCCTATCGTGTCGATAAAAATTCAGCAGGACGCAACGTGCATCAGATGATGTTCAACGTGCAGATTCTCGGCGGAGGTTGGGAAGGGAACGGAGGTGACGGATGGCTCCGAATCCTCGAATTCATGCCCGACGGCAAAACCATCAAGGTAAAGACCTACTCCCCCCTCTTCGGCATCTCACCTCTCACCAAACACCTCGCTCATCGCTCCGAACCCTACGACCAATTCGATATGATCATCGACTAATGTTTAAAATAGGCAATGCTTAACGAATTTATGAAAATATATTTAATCATACTTACAGTCTTGGGTATTATGCTGTGCTCCTCTCCGCATCTGGCAGCACAGCAACAGAATGAGACGGTGCTGTTTGAGGATAACTTCGAATGGCTCATCCCCTATACAGGCAACAACCCTTCAGCGGCTCTCACTCCGTCAGACTTCACACGCGAGCCCAACACATGGCGCTTAGCCACCTTCAACACCCACAGCTGCTCCCCTACAGGAGTTCCCCCTGCCAATTACGACAACACCGCCAGGCTTATCTCCGACATTGATCCCGATGTGATAGCTATTCAGGAAGTGGTGCACTATAAAAACAATTTCGATGCCAACCAACCTGCCGAGTTGGCAAAACGTACCGGATTGCAGTATACCTATCTGCCGCTGGTTGTAACTAAGTCGCTATCTGTCAGCGGCGACCGCACATATGGCATAGCCATGATGTATAAGAATAAGCCACTTAAAATAAAAACCGATGACACATTGCCGGGTAAATCAGAGAAACGAGGTTTCATAGCCGCCGAGTTCGATGACTATGTATTTATCTCAACTCACCTCGACAATGGCAGCGAGAGCGCAGAAAACCGTAAAAAATCATACGAGATAATCAACGCATACGTGGAAAGCAGGATTGAGGCAAACACTTGGGGCAATAAACCCGTGTATCTCGCCGGAGACCTCAATGCCATCAATCTTCCACCGGTAGCATCAGAGAAATGGGAGATTATAAGTCCGGACGGGGTAACCGTTCCCGACAAGAACTATCGCCTCGACTACATCCTTGTTTGGAAAGGAAACGTCACCACCCGTAAAGTTGTGAAATCTCTCATTCCGGTCTTCAACGGTATTGATGCCTCGCAAGTCTCCGACCACCTCCCGGTCTTCGTTGACATCGATAGCAAAAATTGACTAAACATTATCTATACCAATAATTAACTTAATATTAACAACAAAAACTTTTTTTTATGAAGAAAATTACTTTATCAGTTCTCTTTTTAGGAGCAACCTTGAGCGCATCAGCAGATGTTTCGGTAATCTATGAAGATGATTTCAGCAGTCTGATTCCTTTCACAACAACTGAAACATCAACAAAAACGGTTTATGATGCCATAGGGACAAATGATTGCTCAGCCGATTGTCTTAACATAACCCAGACAACAGCTGATGGCAAGACAGCCTTTGAGGCTATGACAGAAAAAGGATATCAGTTCCTACGAAAGAATCCAACCGGGACAGATCCATCCAAGACACCTCAGACTTCATTCTATCTTCAAAAAACTGTAGAAAATGGAGAGACTACTGGAGCTTATCTTAGAATCGGCGTAACAGGAGGTGCAAGTGGATTAGTCCTTCCTCCCCTTAAAGATTTGCCCGAAAATGGAGTATCAGATGTAACCGTTACTTTCCAATGGTGCCCCGTAAGACAGGGATCTGGAACATATGATTATACTCATCTCTCAGTTACCGTAACACCCGAAGGCGGTAAAGAGATCACAACTGAAGGTAATGGTCGCGAGAATGTGGAAGAGACAAATTACGGAAAGACAGAGGACCTTTCTTTCCCTAAAAATAGTGCTCTTGCATGGCATGATGCTACTCTAAATTTCGGAGACTACGTATTCAAGAATGGCGACGTAATCACAATCCGTCCCGGTGCCAACCAATTTCCAATGAATAAGAGTTATACCGGCGTTGCGACCAACTCCGAACCAGAAAAAGGGACTTGTCGCTATTTCCTGCGCAACATCAAGGTAACCACTACAAATAATATTTCAACGTCTGTAACTGAGTTTTTAGTATCGGATGAAAACGCGCCCATTGAATATTTCAATCTCCAAGGTATGAAGGTTGCTGAACCGGAGAATGGTCTCTACATCGTTCGCCAGGGGAATAAAGTTTCGAAAAAATTCATCAGAAAATAAGCACGATGAAAAAGTTTGCTGTTTTAATTGCCGCGGCATCTGTCGCGGCAATTTCTTACTCACAAGATAAACTACCCTCTCCCGCGATCTCCACAACATGGGGTGAGAAAGTGACACCACAGAATGTTTGGCAACAGTATCCTCGCCCGATGATGACTCGCCAGGATTGGAAGAATCTCAACGGTGAATGGAATTATGCCATTCTCCCCGTAGGTTCTGCCATACCGGCAAAATATGATGGTAAAATCCTCGTGCCTTTCCCTGTGGAATCTTCTCTATCAGGAGTTGGCAGAGCTGTCAATGATAAGAATGAGCTATGGTATCAACGTTCCTTCACCATCCCTTCAGATTGGAAAGATTCTGAAATCAATCTCAATTTCGGAGGTGTTGACTGGAAAGCCGATGTTTGGGTAAACGATATCTATGTCGGAGGTCATAAGGGTGCTTACTCACCTTTCTCCCTTAATATAACGGATGCTTTGACTGATGGCGAGAATCAGCTGATTGTTCGAGTGTTTGACCCCACCGACAAAGGCACGCAACCTCGCGGAAAACAGGTGGTCAACCCTGATGCCGTTAAACCTAAAGGGATATGGTACACACCCGTTACCGGTATTTGGCAGACTGTATGGCTTGAACCGGTTCCTACAAACAGCATAAGTGCTTTAAAAATAACACCGGATGTAGATAAGAAACGTCTCTATGTTGATGCAGCTGCTTCGGGCGATGGCTTGATAAAGGTTGAGGTAAGAGATAAAGGTAAGTGTGTTGCCACTGCGACGGGTAAAGCATCCTCTACAGTAGAAGTTGCGATGCCGGAGAATATGAAATTATGGTGGACCGATGATCCATATCTGTATGATCTTAAGATCAGCCTTATTGAAAACGGCAATACAGTTGATAGTGTCGGAAGTTATGCGGCAATGCGCAAGGTAGGCATAAAGCGCGGTAAGGATAAAGTGAAAAGATTCACTCTCAACGATAAGCAGATCTTCCAATTCGGTCCATTGGACCAGGGCTGGTGGCCCGATGGGCTTTATACTCCACCATCGTATGATGCGATGATTTATGACATTGATAAAACAAAAGAATTAGGATTCAATATGATCCGCAAACATATCAAAGTCGAGCCCCAGCTATGGTATGAATATTGCGACCGCAACGGTATTCTTGTATGGCAGGATATGCCGAGTGGCGACAAAAACACAAAATGGGAGAACCATAATTACTATAAATCTCCGGAATTTACAAGATCTGAAGAGAGTGCGGAGCAATACCGCACGGAATGGAATGAAATCATGGATAACCTCCATAGTCACCCTTCAATAGTTGTGTGGGTTCCTTTTAACGAAGGCTGGGGACAATTCGATACAAAGAACGTAGCCGCATGGACCAAAGCCAAAGATCCATCGCGACTTGTCAATGCTGCCAGCGGAGGCAATTTCTTTTATGGGGCAGGAGACATTCTTGACGTACATAACTATCCCGCACCGAGAATCTACCTTCTTGATGATGACAAGGCGAATGTTATAGGAGAATACGGAGGTATTGGATATCCAATTAAAGGGCATCTATGGCAACCAGATAAGAATTGGGGATATATCGAATTCAAATCGCCCAAAGATGTGACCGATAAATATATCGAATATATTGACATCCTCGCCGGCATGGCAAAGATCGCCTACACCGGAGCGGTCTATACCCAGACCACAGACGTAGAGGGTGAAGTAAACGGACTTCTAACCTACGACCGCAAGAAAGTAAAAGTCGATGCCTCGCGTATCCGCGAAGCCAACCGTCGCCTCATCTCCACCCACTCCGAAAAATAGTCTGAATGCCGCCCCATCCCCATTCAGCCCCATCCAGCCCTATTCCGCCTCATTTCGCGCCCTATTTCCCCGCCCCATTTCCGCATAAAAAAGAAAGGATGCATCAATGATGCATCCTTTCTTTTTTATGCGGAAATGAATTATTTTTCTGCGTTTTCCATCTCTACGATCTCAGCATCGAGAACGGTGTCGGGATCATCTGTTACCTGAAGAGCTGCAAGCTCCTCTTTGTTGGCAACCACGAGTTTAGTGTATTCGCGGAGACCTGTACCTGCAGGAATCAAGTGACCGCAGATAACATTCTCCTTCATACCCTCAAGAGTATCGGTCTTACCGTTGATAGCAGCCTCATTGAGCACCTTGGTTGTTTCCTGGAAGGAAGCAGCCGACATGAAGCTCGAAGTCTGAAGAGCGGCACGTGTGATACCCTGAAGAATCTGCTCTGAAGTTGCGGGAACGGCATCGCGAACTGTCATGGTGCGGAGGTCTTTACGCTTGAGCGATGAGTTTTCATCACGAAGCTTGCGCACGGTAATGATTTGACCGGCAAGGTATGTCTGGCTGTCACCGGCATCGGTGATGACCTTCTTGCCCCAGATACTATCGTTCTCCTCCATGAATTCGCGCTTATCAACCACCTGCTGCTCAAGGAAGCGTGTGTCGCCCGGATCAAGGATATTGACCTTGCGCATCATCTGACGCACGATAACCTCAAAGTGCTTGTCGTTGATCTTCACACCCTGCATGCGGTACACATCCTGAACCTCGTTAACGATATATTCCTGAACGGCTGTCGGACCTTTGATATTAAGGATATCTGTCGGGGTGATTGCACCATCGGAAAGAGGAGTTCCAGCACGCACATAATCGTTCTCCTGAACAAGAATCTGCTTCGACAGAGGCACGAGGTATTTCTTCTCCTCACCAAGTTTATTGGTGACGCTGATCTCACGATTACCACGTTTGATCTTACCGAACTTAACTTCTCCGTCGATTTCGCTGACAACAGCGGGGTTCGACGGGTTACGAGCCTCGAAGAGCTCTGTGACACGGGGAAGACCACCGGTGATGTCACCTGCAGAACCTGCTGCGCGAGGTATCTTAACGAATACCTGACCGGGCTTGAGAACATCTCCATCATCAATAAGGAGGTGTGCACCCACAGGGAGAGAATAGCTGCGAACAAGCTCGCCATTATCATCATAAACCTGAGCTGCCGGAACTTTCGTACGATCTTTGCTCTCGATGATGATCTTCTCACGAAGTTGAGTTGCCTCATCGCTCTCAACGCGATAGGTAACACCCTCTTCAACGTTTTCAAAGCGAACCTTACCACCCTCTTCAGATACAATGACTGCGTTGAAGGGGTCCCACTCACAGATCATGTCTCCGGGCTTCACGGTGTCGCCATCGTGGAAGAAGAGTTTAGATCCGTAAGGTATATTGGCGTTCATAAGAACGATTCCTGACTTGGGCTCTACGATGCGGAGCTCTGCCATACGGCCGACAACGATATCTACACCGTCGGCATCCTTGATTGTGCGAAGCTCCTCTATCTCGAGTTTTCCATCATGACGTGCTGTCACATCCTTCACAGCCGCAACGTTACCGGCGACACCACCGACGTGGAATGTACGGAGTGTGAGCTGAGTACCGGGCTCACCAATTGACTGAGCCGCGATTACGCCGACAGCCTCACCTTTCTGAACCATACGGTGGTTGGAGAGGTTACGACCATAACATTTTGCGCAGACACCCTTCTTGGATTCGCAGGTAAGCACGGAACGAATCTCGACAGACTCGATCGGGGATTTCTCGATACGGTCGGCGATAGCCTCTGTGATCTCCTCACCTGCATGAACGATGATGTCATCGGGATTGTAAGGATCAACAATATCATGAACGGATACACGTCCGAGGATACGCTCGCTCAGAGAAGCCACAACCTCTTCATTGTTCTTGATTTCGGTGCAGACAAGACCGCGGAGTGTTCCGCAATCCTCTTCGTTGATGATCACGTCGTGCGCCACGTCTACGAGACGACGGGTAAGATAACCGGCATCGGCTGTTTTAAGAGCGGTATCCGCAAGACCCTTACGAGCACCGTGAGTAGAGATAAAGTACTCAAGCACCGAAAGACCCTCCTTAAAGTTAGCCAAAATCGGGTTCTCGATAATCTGACCACCTTCCGCACCGGCTTTCTGAGGTTTCGCCATAAGACCACGCATACCTGAAAGCTGACGGATCTGGTCTTTAGAACCACGGGCACCGGAGTCAAGCATCATGTAGACTGAGTTGAAGCCTTGCTGGTCTTCCTCCATCTGTTTCATCAGAGTGGAAGCGAGCTTGGCATTTACATGCGTCCAGATATCAATCACCTGATTGTAACGCTCGCTGTTGGTGATAAGACCCATCGCATAGTTGTTGAGCACTTCCTCAACCTGTGCGTGTCCTTCTGCCACATATTCCTCTTTCTCTTTCGGGATGATCACATCACCGAGGTTGAAGCTCAGACCACCACGGAACGCCATCTTGTAACCGAGGTTCTTGATGTCGTCAAGGAACTGAGCGGAACGAGTAACACCACAAGTCTTGATCACCTTACCGATGATGGTGCGGAGTGATTTCTTGGAAATGATCTCGTTGACATATCCGATCTCTTTGGGCACGAACTGGTTGAACAGGATACGACCCACAGAAGTATCTTTCTTGAGAACCTTCACAGGATTGCCGTCGGCATCAATATCATCCACGAGCACAGTTACAGGTGACTGCAGTGTCACCCTACCCTCGTTGTATGCAATCTCTGCCTCTTCAGGTCCGTAGAACACTGTTCCCTCACCCTTCGAACCCTTACGGAGCTTGGTAATGTAATACAGACCAAGCACCATGTCCTGAGAAGGCACTGTAATAGGCGCACCGTTCGCAGGGTTAAGGATGTTGTGGGCACCGAGCATAAGCATCTGAGCCTCGAGAATAGCCTCATTGCTCAAAGGCAAGTGCACAGCCATCTGGTCACCGTCGAAGTCGGCGTTGAATGCC
>DAWBVG010000316.1:0-2658 GCA_052279865.1 Muribaculaceae bacterium | reverse complement strand
TTCCGACAAATCGCTAATTTTGCAGTTGCCAGTTGAGAGTAGGTTGGACACAAATTGAAACCTTATTTAGTTTATTTTAGTTTAAAATTTTGCGATTGCAAAAAAAAATAGTAACTTTGCAGTCGCAAACAAAAATCGGGGTGTAGCACAGTTGGTTAGCGCGCTACGTTCGGGACGTAGCGGTCGGGCGTTCGAGTCGCCTCACCCCGACAGAAAGGGCTTGAAAATCTGATGATTTTCAAGCCCTTTCCGTTTAATGTTTAATTTTTAAAGTGTAATGTTTAATGATTGGAGGCGAGTTAATTCATTAAACATTACACATTTAACATTACAAATTCTTCAAAGCTTTAAGTGACACTGCTACTGGGTCTGCGTTGGAGAGTGGATAGCGTTCGCGTGAATTTACCCATTTTTCATCGATCTGATAGAAATCGATAGGTGTCTTATCGCCGGCTAACGTGTGGTCGATCCATGTTTTCCATCGGTCGTAATAGAGAGTGCCCAAAACGCCGCTCCATTCGCGATGTCCATAGTCGCGCAAACCTCCGTCCTCGCTTGCCACGCGCGGTCCCCATGTGGTGATGATCAATCTGGCATTGTCTTCGAAATTGTCGCGTTCCTTCTTGGAAGGAGCAAGTTTACGGGCATCTTCGATCCATGTGTCTACACTGAATTCCGGACGAGTGGAAAGCAGCTCATCCTGAAGCTTGATGAGAGAAAGGAATTTATCGGATTCTGTCTTAAAAGCCTTCATGTCATTTTTCTTCAGTGCCTTCTGCATCTCCATGTAAACCAGGCGTCCTTTTTCAGCTATTGCCTGGCGGGTGATGTCAACAAGGTCGAAGCAATAGTTTTCGTTATTTTTCAATGCTGGCGCTGCCACTGCGAATTTCTTTGCGGCGGATATCACATCCTCCGGTTTGTAATATGGCTTCATGCGGCTCCAGCTCGAAACTTTCCATGCTTTTTCCGACGGGCGAGCGCAGAAAATAGATTCTGTTGTGCCTTGCTGAAGATTGCCCCAGGGACAATTGTAGATTGTATTGGCAAGCTGGTTCCATGCTTTGGTCACATTGCTGTTCTTTGCGCCATAGCGTGCCTTTGCATACCCTTCGAGCCATGCCTCTTTTGTGAATTTCTCCGGACGCCAGATAAGCTCTGAAACGAGCTCATACATCATTGGGTTGTTCTCGATTCCTTCAGGAGTCAGACCGATACCGGTCATATCCTTTCCAAACTTTGATTCCCTGGCTTTGTAATAACCTCCTATAACATTGTCCATTCTGCCATGCAGCCCGACATTGCCGCCGAAATTCAGCAGCATGCACCATAGCCAGTCGTGTCCGTCATAACCGTTGGGACGGGGAGTTTTGGAAGGAGTGTCGGGATCTCCCCACTGAGGTTTGATTTCCGAGGCAAGATCAAGCACTACGATATCTCCCTTCGGAATGCCGGCATAAAGTTGTGCTCGAGGATTTTCATTCCATCCCTGGATCACCCATACCGCTTCCGGATTGGCGCGTTTCATAGCTGCCGCTATGATCTTTCCAGCCTCAGTCAGGTCGACACCCTCTATGCTCCCCCCCTCATGGAAGGGATCCATGCTGTAATATTTGGCTATGCCGCTGACTTTGCGGAGCTCGTCATAATATATGTCTGCAATCTTATTAAATTGTGGGTCCGTGCTCTTCAGGAAAGTAGGGCGTGTGAATCCATTCCATATTCCTTTCCCTGAAACGTCCATCCCCATTCTTTCCTCTGCATCGTGAGGTACCATTCCGGAGTATCCCGGAAGAACAGGATCCATGCCAAGCTCATTCATTCTCGCAAGAATGCGTTGCTGGAGCTCGACGCGGTCTTCATACCATTTCTCGGAATTGGGACCACCCCAACCCTCAAGATTATTCATGAGCCACCAAGCCTGAAACGCAGGGCCGGCTACAAATTCGTCAGCCTCTTTCTTGCTGTATCCCAGACGGAGCAGTGTGTTTCTCCAAACCACATCGGTGCCTGTGATGGCAAGCGGCATGTTGATGCCGTGGAGTGCCATCCAGTCGATCTCCTTCTGCCAGCGCTCCCAGTCCCAGAATGCCATTGAATAGGAGTGTGTGCAATAGTTAAGATAGTAGCGTTGTGTTGCGTCCGTTACGTGGCGTTCCGGTTTGGATGGGAGGGGGAGAACGTCAGGAAGCTCAGCTGTCATCTTGTTCCAGCTGAGATGGATGTTGGGATAATATTTAAGATACCAGTTCAACCCGGAAGCAATATTCACGGTAGAATTACCCTTGATTACCGGTTTGCCATTCTCCGCTGATATCTCAAAGAACTCTTCAGGTGATTCAACCTGCTCGAAAATGAATCTTCGGGAACTTCCGGGACAAACCCTTTCCGCAATATCAGCAACCGGATTTGTGGCTGATTTCCAAATGCGGCGAAGGTCGGTCCATTTGTAATAGCCGGGAGCAAACTCCTTCACTCCGTTTATGCGAACAGGGCGTTCATTCAGGCGTGCCATAGTAATCACATCTCCCTTGTCGTTGCGGAGGAATGTCAACTGAAGGTTTGCACCCATCGGCGTCAGGTTCTGTTTCTGCCATGCTCTTGAGGCAGCTTCGAATCCGCTGACCGAAGCATCCGCTCCGTCAACACCCATTAGAG
>DAWBVG010000315.1:0-8717 GCA_052279865.1 Muribaculaceae bacterium | reverse complement strand
ATATCTGTGCAAATGGTTTCCTACGACCTTCAAGTTTAGACGTGGCATAGTTGGCTCACATTTTCTTTGTATAAATAATCTCTCCATTGAGCCAATAGAGAGTATATAGCTTGATAAACAACTGAATGAAAGGTAGAATCCTTTTTTTACTCATTTTTTCGATAGCTTTGCAATGCTTCGCTAAAAATGAACTTGCGCCTTACCAAAAGGCGGCTATCGCAACTCGCTTCGCCTCGGAAGTTAAGTACAATTTTGCGGGGTATGACAAATTCGCGCAGAACTATGACAGCATTTGTCGTGCCGAGCTACCAAACCTTGTCAACACGCAGTCTGATGAAGAATTCAGCGAGAAACTTCAGCTCTTTGCCAATATGCTGAAGGACGGTCATACAAGCATCGGCTTCAGTGCCGACGTAACATACGCTCCTATCAGCCATAAGAGAATTGGCGACAAGGTTTTTGTTACAGGTGTATACTCCGACGAATACACTCAAAAAGGCGTTCGTAGGGGCACTGAAATTGTTGCCATTGATGATATGCCGGTTATCGAATATGGCAACCAATATGTGGTGCCATATATCCCTTCTTCAACCCCACAGTGGTCCAATACCTATCCTTTCAATTCGGTAAACCTTACAAAAGGATATCGTGGCGTTCCTGTAAAGTTGACTTTTAAGAATGAAAATGGTAAGACCTTCGATATTACCGACAATCGGCAATCCCCTTGGGGCATCGTAAATCCTGATATGTCAATTCAGTTTGATTCGCTTCCCGGAAACATCGGACTTTTAAGGATACCGAGCTTCCAGTCAAACAACTTTAATGTTCAAGCATTTGGCGACCTTTTCGAGCAAAAGATTATTCCGACCGAGGGCTTAATCATAGACATTCGCGATAATACCGGCGGCAACAGTCAGGTCGGGCAGATTATAATGATGCTACTTGCTACCGATACCATTCCGCAAGCCTCTTGGAAAACTCCTAAATATGAAGCCGCTTACGCTTCATGGGGCAAAAAGTGGGACACCGAAACTGTCGCATCTGATTCTATTGTGCCGTTCTGCATATCGCATCCCAATGATATGCAGAAATACGACAAGCCCATAATTCTGCTTGTCAATGGCTCTACTTTCTCCGCAGCAGAAGATTTTGCAGTATTATTCAGAAATGCTAAACGCGGAAAAATCGTAGGGACTCCGACCGGTGGCAGCACAGGCAACCCGATTTTTGTTGATTTGGGCTGGGGCTATAATGGTAGAATATGCACGAGGCACGAGAAACTTGCCGACGGAACGGAATTTATTGGTGTCGGTATTCAGCCCGATGTCGTTGTTGAAGAAACCGAAAGCGTTATCTTCGGCAAAGACAACGTGATTGAAGAAGCATTGAAGCTATTGAAATAACGAAACAGCTAATCATACAATAAGGAAACCTCGGCAGTGTTGTCGGGGTTTTCTTATGATAAGTAGTGATGTTACTAAACTCCGAGATATAGAGGACAGAAAATAACGAGTGCGATAATTAGACCTATAATATATCGCACGAATCGGTAATGAACTCTTTTTTTGAGCCATTCAGAATCAGATATTCCAATGCCTATAAAAGTTGCGATTATAGCTGTTAATACTGTGAGAAATAATCCATATGCCATATTTTGTGTTTTTACTTAAAACGTGTTGATGGCTAATATTGTTGATTCATTTATCTTTTATTCATTCTTATGGAGTTGCAGCACCGCCGCCGCGCTTTCGTGAACGGAGCTTATAATATCCGCCGTTCGGTTTCAATCGCATAACTCAACTCATACTGCGAGCTTAGGCACCAACTATCCGTTGGATCTAAGCTCGCTTTTCTATGCGATATTGTTCCGGCAACGACGACTTTCTTCTCATATATAGTAAGTTACCGTACTTCGCCCGGCACATCGTCGATGAGTGCTACGACCTCGAAAAGTCGACGGACCAACTCGCCAACTACTTCGACTACGAAGCTTTCGGACGCGAGCTGTTCATGTGGGACTACTCGATGGGCGCAAACGGTAACGTGTTCCGCCGTGTCTGAACTCTTTCCTCCCTCCTTACGGTCGCCCTCCGAGGCGGCTCTTTTCATTCAAAACGTAGATATACGAAAAAAGAGCAGTGTGTACCGCTCTTTCCAATCGACTACTGTCGGTTTCTAAAATCGTTGCTTTCGCACTCGAAGTATTTCGTTAAAGAGGAAACTACCCTTTGTGGATGTAAAGTTAATGATAATTTTCCATTCCACAAAATATTAACGCTTTTTTCTTCCCTATGGTTTGCCGAAAACCGCCCAATTTAATGTGGTATGATTTTGAAGCCCAGTCGCGCCCCTTTATAGGTATATATATTCTTTACAATAACATCAAAGGCGGGATTAGGTCGTTCCGGGTTCAAAACTTGTCTGCTTATAGGATATACTATCAAGTCTGCGACCTGTAAGCCTATGATATTTTGCTTCTTATCTTCGAAGCTGAAACTTTTAACTCGGTCAATAAGCCTTTCTGGAGCTATCCACTTCGTTCCTTTAACTCGAAGACCATTATAATATTTAAGAAGCATCGTATTCTGAACGGGATTGCGTCGCTCTACGACAACTCGCAACTTTGCATTTCCACCAGTGCAATCGTCAATATGAAATATTGATCGTTCAATAAGATACTTTAACGATAATCCATAAACATCTTCTCCTGTATTGAATCGCTCCACGAATGGCTCTTTGAGAATAGAGCAGCATACAATTACATAGACATCATCTGTTCCCAATATTTCATTTATCCGTGTATAAAAACGATTCTTTACTTCATTTTCAAGCAAATTGATAAAGTTCTTATGGCAATTTCGTATTTCGTGCGAATGAAAGATAATATCTTCATTGCCCCACAATTCACGCTTCAAAGAATTAACTTCATTTTCGAGCCATCGTAGTTTTTTATCCGGTACCAATATTCCACACAACGTAAATAACGGAAAAGTTTTATCAAACTTTTCCAGATTTGGGTCGCCACATTCGTCAATAAAGAGCGTATAGTGTATTTTCTTTTCCTGTGTATCCATAATTTACGAGTACAAAGTTACAAAAAATCTCCGACTTCTCGTGTCTTTTACCCACCTTTATACAACGGTAATTTCATGACAATCTTAGTTTGTCGTGTAGAAAACCCATTACAATATCTTCCATCAATATACTTTATATGTAGATTATTGCGTTATAATCTGAGCCGATTATTTCCTATCCAATCTTGATTACCACCTCTCTGCTCGACTCGCCGCTCGCTATCGAGAATGCTTACCGCAATTTATTGGATATGGAAGATGATTAATAGCAGCTTTTTTGCTAACTTTGTAACTCCTTATGGCACAATTCAACTCATATATCGACTTTTTAGATCTCACGGCAGCCACTGATTATTGCCGCGAGCAAGGAACATTGTGCCATTATAAAAAGGGAGAGCGTTTTGTCCAGCAAGGGACAATCGCTCGTTATGCAGCTCTCGTGATGTCGGGCTATTTCAAAGTAGTTACCCTTAATGATTCGGGAGATGAAGCAGTGGTGAATTTTGCCTTTCCGGGTCAGTTCATCACCGATTTCCATTCCTCATTACATGGAAAAACCTCCCAGATGTCAATTATCGCAGGGTCTGATTGCGAAATACTGCGAGTGCCGTTAAAGACTTTCAAGGAATTCCTTTCTCCTTCACTGCTCGACGAATACAAATCGCTGTTCAATATGGTATTCATGCGGTTGCTCAATCTCTACCGTAAATCACCTCGTCAGCGTTATGTGGAATTGTGTGAACAATACCCCCAAATTGTCGAGACTGTTACATTGAAAGATTTATCCTCTTTCCTGTTGATTACTCCTAACCATTTAAGCCGTATCAGACGAGAACTGGCAAAAAATTCAAGCACTAACTTCAAAAAATAAGACGATCTATACATTTGTTAAGACCAAATCCATTTATCCTTTCTAACTTTGCGGTCGGAAAGGTTCGGACCTCTCCAACCGCAACATTTTGGTAAATAAAAAACTCATGCTATATGAAAAAAACAATTTTAATTTCCTTGATTATTGTTCAGTCATGCATAGCGTTCGCACAGAATTACTGTGTGAACGACACCATTGTCCGCGAAATTCAATTTCCTCTGACTGAACGGGACACCAAAACCGAATTCTTCTATTTCAACAACGAATGGATTCCGGGAGCACACCCTGGTCTGGTATCGGCAGACTCCATTCAAAAGGCGGAGGTAAAAAACGACGAGTATGGAAATCGCGCCATCTTTTTAACAATATCGCCCGAAACTCTTGCACAAATTAAAACAGAAGCGCGAAAAATATGGGTGGATCTTGACACTCGCTGTGAGTTTCCCGGAGGCAACGGAAAACTCAAAGAATGGATTGAGGAGAATATCCGTATTCCCGAAGGATTCAAGGGTAGCGAAATAGTATTGGTTAGATTTACCGTTCATCCTGACGGCTCAATCAGCGACCCGACAATTATGCAGCTGCGGAGCAAAAACGAGTCTGTAAATCAAGAGGCACTAAGGCTTGTGAATGCGTTGCCTAAATTCCGCGTTAAATACTATATTCCCCACTTAAAGAAAAGCTTTCAATATTACATTCCGATAACCTTCAAAGAACCCGGTGCGATATTTATACGAGGAGATGAAAGCAAATGAATGGAACGCCTAACGGGCATACGCCATTCCTATCATCTTTCCAGTTCTTTAGGTTCTGATAAATTCAGCAGAGTAAACAATTTCGTCTTTCACCGCATAAAACGGCTTATGTATCTTCGCGGCTCATAAGCCGTTTTTATATCATATAACGCGCCTACGACATTTATTCCGATGCCTCCATATATTAAAACGTCTTGCATATAATAAAACATGATGGCGGACAAAAGAATTTACTCTAACAAGCCACAACGCCTCACGCCACCTGTCGGCGCGAACACCACCGTTATAGACGCAGGGCGACGCGCCGGTAAAAGCCCCAACAATGCATACCTTATCCTTACCATTCAGTCGCCAGAGTCTCCAACAGTCGCAACGGCTTACACAAACATAAGTCCGGTGAAAAACTCGCTCAAAGCTAAGAAGACCTACTCGAACACTACACCGACGGCATCAACGCCATCGATACTCTCTACATTGGCTACGAAAATTTCCCGTTCCACAATACTTTCTCGCTCTCAACAAGCAGAGTCCTCTGAAATTTTTGCTAAATTTGTGGTCATAAAATCTTAATGACCATGGCAAATTTACCTACTTATGTACTTGGGGCAATCGGCGAGCATCAGACCATATCGAGACTCTTGCTTCTCGGTTATAGCGCCGCCATTACCAATCTTTCTGTAGAAAACACAGAAAGCACTGATATTCTGTGTCGCGACAGCAAAGGTAGCTTCTGTGCTATTCAGGTAAAGACTACCTCCGAAGATAACTGGAAAACCGGTATATCTCACAAGGAATTTTACGATGATAAAGGTCAGATTGATTTGGCAAAAGGTCGAAAATTCCTTGAAAGCAAGGTTGTTGGTCCATGGTTTTTTGTTCAAGTTGGAGGCTCATCTGTTGACCCAACCTTCAAGTTTTTCGTTTTATCGCGCACGGAGGTAATCAATATGATATATAGCAACGAAGAATGGTATCTTACCGGTTATAATCTGTCGAAGTTTGATGTTGTGCCCTACATGCTATGCAAAGCGTTTAGGGCTTATATAGTGCATCTATATATAAATTATATGTTTCCTGCTCCTTCATGTTATTTATTATGAAACGACTCTATTACATACTACTTGGCATATCTGTCACATTTACTGGCTGCACTACCACCAAAGCAATTAAATGTGGAAATCCATCAACTGATACCTACCTGAATTTTGCGCTCGATACCATTGCTACACATGATACTGTTAAACAAGTTCTGATTTCCTCTAATAATCACGATCGTTATTTTGAAGATTCAAAATTTTCAGGAGGACGTTTTAATTTGAATAATGAAACCATTGGAGAATATTTTTCGCGGGTAAGAGGTAATGGCGCTTTACTGATTGTACGTAATGATACAGTTTTATTAGAAAAATATTATGGCAATTTCTCAAAATTGTCTCCTTCCAATATCTTCTCCGTAACCAAAGCTGTCACGGCATTACTGTGTGGTATTGCTGTTGATGAGGGATATATTTCCATAACCGCTCCAATTACCGACTATATCCATGAATTATCTAATGCTGACCCGCAGTTTAAGGAACTCACAATTGAGCATCTCCTTGATATGAGAACCGGTCTTGATTTCGAGGAAAGCTATGGATGGAATCCATTTTCTAAAATGGCAAAACTATATTATGGTAAAGATGTTGTCAAACAATTCAAAAAACTACGTTTCAAAGCAAAACCCGGCACAGTTCATTATTATAATTCAATGGCTACCGCGCTATTAGGCGTCGCGATCGAAAAAGCCACGGGAATACCTTTTGCTCAATATCTACAGGAAAAGATATGGAAACCTCTCGACATGGAATCCAATGCATTTATATCTCTTGATGACAATAAACACCGCCAAGCAAAAGCATACGGTGGTCTGGTAACCAATGTGAGAGATTTAGCCAAAATCGGACGACTATATATAAATGGAGGAATGTATGATGGGAAAAGAATTGTCAATAAAGAATGGATTGACCGTTCAACTCATTCTTCTCTTGACAATGAAGCATACTCTTTTGGTTGGAATAACATAATTACGCGCATAAACAATAAAGATGTAGTTACTCCTCGGTTCTTCGCCATAGGGTTATATGGACAGGTTTTATTTTGTGATCCAATCCAAAATTTAGTTTTTGTTACTCTGGGAGATAAGAAAGGCTGCGAATATCACTTGTTATTTGATGACTTTTGTAACCTGATTTGTAAATAAAGAGAGATAACTCCGACCCTAAACCCCATAGAATGCATTACAGTGCTTTCACAATACGATAAACGGCTGCAACTGTGAGATTTATTAATCTCACTAAAATTAACTATTCTCATTAAGAAGAACGGCAACCTCTTCTTTGAGTTTTGGGATATCGTTGATGACAATATTCCAGATGATATGAGGCTCCAGTGAATCGTATGCATGAACCACATAATTGCGAGTGTTCTTGATGTTTTTCGCATTCGTTATTGCAATGTTGGCATCATATTGAAGAATCTTTGACATCGCCTCACCAATTATGCCGATGTTTCTCTCAATAGCTCTTTTAAACATAAGATCATCAAGATACACTTGATACTGACGAGGCCTTTGACTAAGAAAGATCTCAATTTCTTCTATTGCCATAAGAATATCGTGAAGATATTTCTTAATTGTCCTATCCATATATTAGCTGTTTTGTTTCTTCTAATTCCTCTTTAAAATAAGGATTACGAATGCAATCCTCATCGACAAGATCTATTTTACGTCCCATCAACTCCTGCAACCCGATGTAAAACTGAATTCTATTCTCTCCAGCAACTAATGGGTCTTCTTCCGGATGGAATGTTGCCGAAAAATCTACGTCGCTACTTTCGTTGAAACGAGGAGTAAGAATTGAGCCGAATACATATAAGGTCTTTACCTTATACTTTTTGCATAAGGTAATAATCGTCTGTAGATTGTCTGTAATCAGATGCATATTAAGCATTCTATATAAAAAAGATTAGAGGGCTGTGAAGTCTTAATCTATTATGATAAAACCTTCACAGCCTTCTACTTAGTTATTCGTATTTCCTAAGGAATTATCCCTCGATGGCAGCCTGCGCCGCAGCTACGCGGGCGATAGGCACGCGGAAGGGTGAGCAGCTGACGTAGTTCATGCCGAGATTTGCACAGAACTTAACTGAGCTGGGTTCGCCACCATGCTCGCCACAGATTCCGACTTTGAGATCGGGACGAGTTGCGCGACCTTTCTTAACACCCATCTCTACGAGCTGACCAACACCTGTCTGATCAAGAACCTCGAACGGATCAACTTTAATGATACCATGCTCTTTGTAGAATTTCAAGAACTTGGGAGCATCATCACGAGAGAAACCGAAGGTCATCTGTGTGAGGTCATTGGTTCCGAATGAGAAGAACTCTGCTACCTCAGCAATTTCATTGGCTGTGAGAGCAGCACGAGGAACCTCGATCATTGTACCAACTTTGTAGATAACTGAATCACCTTTCTCCTCGAATACCTTAGCGGCTGTAGTGTTGATTACGTTAGCCTGGTTCTGGAGCTCTTTAAGTGAACCTACCAAAGGTATCATAATTTCGGGAAGGACTTTGATGCCACGTGCCTTGCAAGCAAGAGCTGCCTCGATGATGGCGCGTGTCTGCATCTCAGTAATCTCGGGATATGTGATGCCAAGACGGCAACCACGGTGACCGAGCATCGGGTTGAACTCTTCGAGAGAATCAACTTTTGCTTTTACTTCCTCAAGGGTAAGACCCATTTCCTCAGCGAGCTCTTTCTGAGTAGCTGTCTGGTGAGGTACGAACTCGTGCAATGGGGGATCAAGGAGACGAACAGTTACGCCGTATCCATCCATAGCCTCGAAGATACCTTCGAAGTCACCACGCTGCATCGGAAGAAGTTTTGCAAGAGCCACGCGACGACCCTCTTCATCAGAAGCAAGAATCATTTCGCGAACTGCCTTGATACGGTCGCCTTCAAAGAACATATGCTCTGT
>DAWBVG010000314.1:0-2936 GCA_052279865.1 Muribaculaceae bacterium | reverse complement strand
ATATAGTTTCTTTGTTTTTATTTACTTCGTCTCAGACAAATAAACTTATAAACTGCGTTTTGCGCGATTAAACTTATAAACTTCAACTTTTCGCTTGCGAAAGTTGAATAGATTTAAAAAAACTACCCCAAAGTTACAAAGATTTTGGCAAAGGAGGAGGAATAACAGGATATTTTTTGAGATAAATTTAGTAACTTTACGCCCGAAATGAGCCACGCGGAGGTTATCCACTACGCGCGGCACACCTTTTGTATTATAACGATGCGTATTGTAAAACGTCTATATCTTTTTATATTAAAGAGTTTTCTGCCGCTGTTCGCAATGACATTCTTCATTGTGCTCTTTATCGTGCTGATGCAGTTTCTCTGGAAATATATCGATGACCTTGTGGGAAAAGGTCTCTCTTTCTCTGTGCTTGGCGAGCTCTTCTTCTATGCTGCGGTCACTCTTGTGCCGATGGCTTTGCCACTTGCCATTCTGCTTGCGAGCCTGATGACATTCGGTAATCTTGGCGAACGGTCGGAGCTGACCGCCATCAAGGCTTCGGGAATATCGCTGCTCAATGTGATGAAACCGCTTATAATCCTTGTTATGGCGATTGCCGTAGGAGCTTTCTTTTTCCAGAACGATATCCTCCCTAAGGCGCAGGTGAAAATGTGGACTCTCCTTTTCTCCATGAAACAGAAAACACCGGAAGTTGAGATTCCGGAAGGAGCATTCTATGACCAGATTCCAGGATATAACCTTTATGTGAAGAGTAAGAATCGCGAGACGGGTGTCCTGTATGATGTCATGATCTATGATATCAGTCGAGGTGGTGATAATTCCACCATTCTTCTTGCCGATTCGGCGCGGCTTGCATTCACTAAAGACAGTAAATATCTTTATCTTCATCTCTTCACCGGCGAACAGTTTGAGAATTTGCGCGAACAGCGTTCTCTCGACCGGAACGTGCCTTTCCGCAGGGAGTCGTTCGTTGACAAGGAAGTTCTCATACCTTTCGATGCTAACTTCAATCGTCTCGATGAAGGAGGCATGCGTAAACAATATGTGGGAAAAAATATGGAGGAACTGCGCCAGACCATAGATTCAATCTCGGTCCGGGTGGATTCTATTGGTACGGGTTATGCCAACGATCTCAAACGGACATCTTTCTCGGGTGTTGTGCGTTCCAACTATTTTTCAGACATGGAGTCGGCTGATTCCATTGCCGCTGCAAAAGCGTTAGTGCCAGTAAAACCGATGCAGCTTGATTCACTACTCGCGGCGCTAACCCCGACACAGAAAGGTGATCTTTACAAACAGGCACGCCAGCTTACAAGTAACCGGGCAGCGGAACTTGAATTTCGTGCATTGACAATGTCGGATGAGAAGCGTTCCATTCGCCGTCATGAGATAGAACTTATAAAGAAGTTTACTCTATCCGTTGCATGTATCATTTTCTTCTTCATCGGCGCTCCTTTGGGTGCTATCATTCGTAAGGGGGGACTCGGAACGCCACTTGTGATTTCGGTGTTGCTTTTCCTTTTCTATTACATCATCGACAATACGGGCTATAAGATGGCACGTGATGGACGTATTGAAGTCTGGGTTGGCATGTGGCTTTCCACCTCAGTATTGTTGCCATTAGGTATCTTTGTGACATACAAGGCGATGAATGACTCGTCTGTGTTCAATAAAGACCTCTATATTAATCTTATCAACCGTTGGCTTGGACTGAGTGAGAAACGGCATGTCCCGATGAAGGAGGTTATCATAAATGAAATCTCCAAACGTAGAGCAGAATCAATGCTTGTAAGACTCTATGGAGAGTCAAGGGTATGGTTGCGTCGCAATGGGGGCACGATGTCATATTTCGAATACTGGAAGCGTGGATACGCATTGAAAGATATAGAAAGAATTGGAGCACTCGTGGATGAGACGGTGAACTATCTCCACGACTCACGCGACCTCAAGGTTATTTCAAAGCTTGAGAATTTCCCGGTTATCAAACCTCTATGGATATATCATCCCACCTCACGCAGGTGGTTGCGACACACGCTGGAAATAGTCTTCCCGATTGGAGGCTTGATCTATCTGCTGAGTATACCTTATTGCAAAAGACTCGTAAAAGAGTTTGGCGCGGTGGAAAAAACATCTCTTGAAGAGATATGCATAGTTAATAAACGTTAAAATATATTATGTTCAAAACTATTTTTACTTTTCTTCTGTTCTAACTAATGAAAAGAAAGAAGATAGATTTTTGTTCATTAAGTTTAAGTTCTAACAGGCATACCTGTTAAAGAAAACGGCCACTCGCGAGAGCGGCCGTTTTTTTGAAAAGTTGACAAGGGTTGTTTTGAGGAGGCGGGAAGAGTGGGGAATATGTTGATTTTTTTGTAATTTTGCAATATGAGAACAGAAAAAGAACTTGAAGGGGTTAGCCTGCTGGGAAACCAGGGGGTGAAGTATCCTACAGATTATGATCCGTCTCTTTTGGAGACGTTCGAGAATAAACATCCAGAGAATGAGTATGTGGTAACGTTCGACTGTCCGGAATTTACCACTCTCTGCCCGAAAACCGGTCAGCCTGATTTCGGACATATCTACATCACGTATATTCCACGTGAACGTATGGTGGAAAGTAAGAGTCTTAAGCTTTATTTATTCAGTTTCCGCAACCATGGAGATTTTCACGAAGATTGTGTAAATATCATCATGAAGGATCTTGCCGCATTGATGGACCCGAAATATATTGAGGTTAGAGGTGTGTTCATGCCTCGCGGAGGTATTTCCATCTATCCCTTTGCCAATATGGGTGATGCAGAACATCAGGATCTTGTGCACTCCCGCAAAGTCGAGGCTTTAGGCTTTAAAAATTAGGAATTAGGAGTTAGGAATTAGGAATTAATAGTGTCGAATTCTAAAACCTAAAACCTAAAGCCTAAAACCTCATT
>DAWBVG010000313.1:0-5306 GCA_052279865.1 Muribaculaceae bacterium | reverse complement strand
CAATTCTTCTTTTTACAAAGATGTTTAGAAGCTGTTTAAAAATAAAAGTTAAATTTGGTGCGGCTATCTTTCAGTTAAAATTCATTTAAGGCATAGGAGCATAGCGGGCTATGCTCCTTCTCCTCAAGAAGAAATCTGCTCCATGTATGCGACCCCAAATTAACTTTTATTTTTAAACAGCTTCTTAATCCAGATATAGTATCCGGTAAGCGGCAGACTTGCACCAAGCAAAGCTCCAAGGAGCCACAGTATGCGTGTCACAAGTCCTCCAAGACTTCCGGTATGAATTGAGTATATCCATCCCCTAAGCTTATCGGCTCCGGTTGAATCGGAATATTTCGTAACAAGGGTAACCTCTCCGCTGCGACGGTTGTATTCATAACGATCCGAGGCTCTGCCATTGCCAAAATTACTTAAGGTAACTGAGGCTGTCTCTTTACCCACCGTTATCTGAGGAGCATCAGGATTCTGAACCTTTAACTGATCGTATACCTGCTGCCAGCGCCCAAATTCAGAGCGGCGATGACCTCCGAATCCTTCGCCATGTCCGCGATGTCCTTCTCCATGAAAACCTTCTCCATGACCATGACGACCCTCACCGTGAAAGCCATTACCACGATGACCTT
The DNA here is from genome assembly GCA_052279865.1 of Muribaculaceae bacterium. Classification (GTDB taxonomy): domain Bacteria; phylum Bacteroidota; class Bacteroidia; order Bacteroidales; family Muribaculaceae; genus Lepagella. Next base: position 4,680 of record DAWBVG010000313.1, on the reverse strand, counting down.
CACCTCCGGATCTATCGTCACTCTTTATTTGCTCTGACTGCCCGAAATTCCTCGGTGTATGCTCAACCCCGCAAACGGCATAGAATGCGGTGCGATACCAATTGAACGACCATGTAAGTCCGGTCAAAGCCATGACAAGTACGAAAATCAAAGCGTACATACCACCTGCAACATGAAGTCCTTTCCAAAAGCCTTTCCAACCTTTGGCAAAGGAAATTGATAGACTTCTGCGCAGATTGTTCTTTGCTCTCGGAAACCATATCACAATTCCCGTTATCAATACAATTACAAAGATAAGTGTAGAAATTCCGACAAGGAGCTTTCCAACTTTTACCCCGTCGCCATGAGGATTAGCACTATCAAGAAGCCATCTGTGCAATTTAAACATTGTTGAGAAGAATCCCAGACGCTCGTATTTACCGGAAATCCGACCCGAATACTGATCCACAAACAATGATGCCCTTCGTGGTTTTGACAGATTCACCTGGTATGTCCGATCCTTATCTGAAAATACTGTCACCCCCGTAATAGAAACACTATCCGGAAGTGTTGCCTTCACCGACTCCATCAATTCTCCCATGGGGAGAGGAGCATCCTTTACTTCGGCAACGTAATATACATCATGTCTTATCGCCCTTGTTATTTCCTGTTCGAATATAAGCATCGCACCGGAAAAACAGATAAGGGTGATAATAATCCCAAATGGCACAGACAGCCAAAGGTGCAGTTTTCTGAAAATCTTTATCATGTTCTTTGTTTATTTTACAGGTTTCATGAATCCAAATCCAGTGATATCCGTGGCAGCTATGGTCACGCCTTTGGATGCCTTGGCAGATGCCGTCTCAATTGCATAGATGGCAGGTTGCTCATTCTCAACATTGACTGGAATATAGACTTTTCCGTTTTGAGTATACACAGTCTTGCCAATTGAGGTAACATTTTCGGGAAGACCTGTCACATATGTCAGTTTCTTATTCTGGGCATCAAATATTGCAAGCTCAGTAGCCGCAGCATTTTTCTCTGTGAGCGCACGGTCATACATGATCATAAGAAAATAATTACCGCCCGCGGGCCAGCAGCGCATGAATGATCTGTTGCCACCGGGAGTAAGAGCCTCAATATTGCAATAATAATCATCAAAATCTGTTGTTCCGGCAGGAATGCGACAAACACCGGCAGGAAGTTTTGTCTGCTGCAATTCATCGGTCATTGTCTTTGCATAACTTGATGAGAATACATATATATCACCATTCTCTGCAGCCCAAACCGTCTGATAATACTGAGAGCGAAAACGTCCGCAGGGAGAACTTATTTTATCCGTGTGGGCAATCTTGGGATCCGTAAGGCTTTTATTATCATATATCGCAACCCAACAATCGTCGGGATACTGTGTGCCGAGAAGTTCTCCAGCCTTATAAGCACCTGACCCCGTTCCGCCTGATTCAGTATGAACAAGATGCTGATATCCCGGGCGAACCCAGTTGCCATCATTAGCAGCAACTCCATACTGGCTCAGACCCATAGGAACAGCTCCACAATATATCCTTGATCCGCTCTGCTCCAAACCTGCGAGAGTGACATATTCTCCGTTGCCAAGGAAATTCTCCATTGAATACAATCCGGACTCCGTATCATTCGTCTCCATCCCCTGGTTTTCAACATCAAGATAAGTCACAAGAAGGGTCATAGGACGATATCCGTTGGCATCCTTGAATTTCTCCGGACCCTCACCTGTCGACATCGTGATGATATCCTCATTATACGTGCCATAAGAGGAGAAACGGCTTATGCGAAACTCCTTGCTGCGAGCCTGCATCTCTCCGTTTTCGCCAAGTATATAGCTCTTTGTAGTTCCGGCATTCCCCTGATTGTAAGTAAGACCATATAGATAATTTTTATAGAATACCCATTGTGTCGCACCGTCATTGGTCAGCCCGTTTCCGACAGTTGTAAGAGTACCGCCATCAAGTTCATCACCTGTAAGAAGCACATAAGAGGAGCCGGCCGTGCCCTGCACTGTTGTTGCAAAAACAAATTTACCGTTTCCAGCACTCCCTTCTCCATTAGAAGGAGCATCGTTGTTATCACACGATGCAAGAGTCATCATAGGAACCATTGCCGCAGCAAGGATTCCATTCAAGTACATTCCTTTTTTCATGTAGTATTTATGTATTGAGTATATTAGTTTCTTAATTTCCGAAATATATTCTCACTTTGCCGTAAAACCCACGTCCCGCTTTCTGCAAGCTGAAATTGTCGTAAAGTTTGGCATTCGTCAGGTTCCTGCATTCGAATGAGAGATTATATCTCCCCTTCGCGATTCCATATGAAATCGTAACATTGTGTGCCAACTGATTAGGCACCATATATTCATTGTTGTTTGAACCGATATTGGCTGAATAGTAACAAAAACTATGAGTGTACTGATTATCATATGTAACAGTCAGTACATTCCCTTTACGACCCAATCCATGCCAATAAAAATTGAAATCAGAATCGGCAAACATCCACGGCAAGTTAGGCATACGTTCGCGGTATGTCAGATTAGGTGCGGTGCTTCCCTGCGCAGTGCGCACATTGTCACGAACGTTCATCAACGAGAAATTTCCACCAAGACTGAACCAATGTGAAAACCCATACCGCGCGGAGACATTGAATCCTTTAGTGTCAACCTTACCATAGTTCACATAAGTAGCTGCCGATTTTCCACCGCTCAACGCAAGAATATTACGTTGTATATAATCTTTTGTATCACGATAAATAAATCCCGCCTCAACATAAATCTGATTAACTCCAAATGAATTGTTATAACTGAGATTCAGATTCACGTTGTGGCTTGCTTCCGGTCTGAGCGATATATCTCCCATCTCAAGGTCTTCATCACCAAACATCTCCTCGATTGTTGGCAAACGGTATGCCTTCTCATATGACGCCTTGAACTGAAAACCGAGCGGCATAAACCATGTTCCGGCGGCTCCATACCCGAAATAATCGATTGATCGGGAAGTAAGCGTATAGGTATCCTGTGCTGAAGATGTCGCCATCGGACCGGAAACATACTGGTGATATTGCTTACCGAATATCGAAAAATTTAATTTTGAATTAGGTGTATACCGATATGAGACACCTAATATGTTTTTGCTCGTCACCTTATGAAACTCGTCGATGGCATGAGGTGTGACGGAATAATCTTCATTCGTTCTTCTAAAAGAATTAAACACATCATTGACAGTGAACACATGCTTATCTCCCAACCGATAATTTGCAGTTGCCACAGCCGACCAATTATGGTTTATGGCATTTGCATATTGATAAGACTGTTCGCCGGGAGCATTAAGTTTTGAAGTTTCCCCTCTCCAGTTATATTTCATGGATGCTGTATCGACATTCATCGTATTGCTTCGGTTATAATTTGCACTCAACGACAAATCAAGACCACGTGTAAAGAGGTTCCTTTTCCCATATTCTATAGATGGCATCAACGTGTGTCCATGTCGGTGTTTCTGTCCGTACACTATCTCCTGACGCACCCCGGTCTGTATCTCTTTATACATATGAGAATAGTGAAACCCGAAAAGAAGACGATCAGCCCAAGATTTGTTTACAAATCCGAGTTTAGCTATTACCGCTTCATTATGATACGTGTCATTAAAACGTTTCACATGTTCCGGACAACTACGATCAATAGCTCCGGTTTTGAAATCTTCAACCGGAGAATCGACATAATAATTATTATCCGAATAATTCTGGAAAGCATTAACCTCATACTTGAAGCCATTTGCCAAAGTCTGTCCGAAATTCACATATGATTTATGGGTATTGAACGAGCCATAAGAATATGAGGCATCAAGAAACCAACGCCGTTTACGACGAGGAGTGACAATATTTATCACTCCACCTATGGCATCAGCTCCGAAACCAACCGGCACAACTCCACGGTAGACCTCTATTCTGTCGGCGAAATTCACCGGAATGTTGTTTAATCCGAAAGAGCTGCCCACACCCTCCTGGGGGACTCCGTCAATAAATACCTTGACATGCTTGCCACTGAATCCATCCATCGAAACAGACATATCTGAGCCGACACCACCACTCTTACGTATTTTCATACCGGGGGCTTTCGATAATGCCTCACTAAGAGTTTTGGAAGTATTCATGAGTTCCTGAGTGTTTACTGCTGTGGCATTGAACGCGGAGTTCTTAACCTTACTCAACTGATTTCCGACAACAATAACATCGGCGAGCTGCCCCGCCGATTTCAGTTTTATATGTATTTTAGATCTATCATTCGCCTTGACTGTAACTTTAATTTCCGCTTTCTCATATCCCACAGAAGAACAAACGAGTGTATATTGTCCTGCAGGCACAGAAAGATGATAAAGCCCTTTGTCGTTGGTGTAACATGCAAACTTTGTACCTTTGAGATATACATTAGCATAATCAATTGGCTCTCCCTCTACCGACAAGACTCTTCCAGAGATCATTCCGGTTGCATCCGCGGCAAACAAACTGACAGAAAACCATAAGCATAAGAATAGAAATAATAGCAGTTTGCTTTTAAAAAAAGACATATATACAGAGTTTAAACAAATTCATCTGATTACAAAATTACATACTTTAAGAGGCTTGTGAAATACCTACAATTAAGTATTGATTCCATATCGCCCTAACTATAAACAC
>DAWBVG010000312.1:0-14508 GCA_052279865.1 Muribaculaceae bacterium | reverse complement strand
GATAAACTAAAATCCGAAGGAATCAATATTGATGTTTTCGACATGATCTGGATGAAACCGATAGATGAAACATTGCTCAAGACCATTGCTGAAAATTACAAAGCAATAGTGACTGTTGAGGATGGTGTCAAAGACGGTGGTTTCGGAACTGTCGTAACTGAATGGTTGAATGCAAACGGCTATCGCCTACCGGTTGTTAAGCTGGGCGTTCCTGATACATGGATTTATCATGCTAAAGTTGACCAACTGCATGCAAATTGTGGTTTTGATGCAGATGGAATTGTAGAAGCAGTGAAAAGTATCGGCTATATGTTTCCCGCTGATAAGAATGTTAAAACGACCAACAAATGAAAATTGTAATTGCTGGAGCTGGGGAAGTCGGTACGCATCTTGCCAAGATGCTGTCGAATGAGGATCAGGACATAATCCTGATTGACAATGACCAGACACGTCTTGACGTGATTGATGCAAACTATAATCTAATGACATGGAATGGTTCCACATCATCGTTCAATAGTCTTCGTGATGTCGGAGTGTCGAACGCAGATCTATATATTGCCGTTACTCCTTATGAGACAAGAAATATCACCAGCTGTGCCATAGCAAAACGTCTTGGAGCAAAAAAAACAGTTGCAAGAATTGACAACAGCGAATTTCTTATTCCTGAAAATGGCGCAGTCTTGAAAGATGTAGGCGTAGATTTCCTGATATATCCGGAGAATATTGCCGCTCAGGAGATCGCGGTTGCATTATATCATAACTGGGCACGTTATTGGGGCGAGCTCCATAACGGAGGATTGCTTCTGATAGGCGTTAAGCTACATGGGGATTCCCCGCTTATAAACTGTAAGCTCAGGGATCTTCCTGTCAAGACACATGATTTCCATGTCGCTGCCATAAAGAGGAATAATGAGACAATCATTCCTAATGGTAATGATGAGATACTCAGAGATGATATTGTTTATTTTATAACCACTCCCCCATTTATTCAGGAAGTCAGGGATATCTGTGGCAAAAAGAAAAGAGTGATCAAGAAAGCTCTGATTGTTGGAGGAAGTCGCATTGCCCAACGATTTGCCAAACTGTATGGCGAAGAGTTCCATCTCAAGATAATTGACAATGACAGGGAGAATTGTGAATCAATGGCAACAAAGCTTCCCAATTGCGAGATTGTGTATGGTGACGCGCTTGATATTGAAGTGCTTCGCGACAACAATATTTATCAATACGATGCATTTCTTGCTCTAACAGATTCTTCTGAAACAAATATCCTCTCTTGTCTGACAGCAAAAGAATTCGGAGTGCCAAAAACTATTGCAGATGTTGAGAATCTTCAGTTTCTTAGTCAGGCTGAGAATCTGAATATTGGCACCACAATCAATAAAAAGCTCTTTGCATCAAGCCATATTTTTAAAATTCTTCTCGATGCAGACGAGAACAACTCTAAATTCCTCGCCCTCGCAGATGCGGAAGTTGCAGAGATTTATGTGAAACATAACGCAAAAATCACAAAATCACCGGTAAAAGACCTTAAACTTCCATTCGGCATGACTTTGGCAGCATTAGTAAGAGGAAATGAAATTCAACTTATTAATGGTAACACACACATTCAAGAGGGAGATTTCGTTGTAGTGTTCTGCCTGTCTGGAACAATCCACAAAATAGAAAAGTGGTTTAATTGATATTCTGATGTTCTCTTATAAAAAACATACATACTATATCAACATACTGATGCTATTGAGGGTTATCGGTTATCTATTGGTAATCGAGTCTTTCTTTATGCTGATTCCATGCGTTGTGGCATTGATTTATAAAGAGAATGCTTTATGGGATTTCTTAATATGCACTGGCATTTCAGGCATATCTGGAGCAGGTATGATGTTTTTGCGTCCAAGATCCAAAGATATGGGCAAAAGAGAAGCAATACTTCTGACTGGATTGACATGGGTCATACTGTCATTATTCGGTATGCTTCCTTTCCTTTTTTCCGGCACGCATATGACAATTTCCGATGCCTTTTTTGAAACAATGAGTGGCTTCACAACCACGGGGGCATCTGTTTTGTCAACGCTTACGGGTGTACCCAAATCAATTTTGGCATGGCGCTGTGTTGTGCAATGGATTGGTGGCCTTGGAATTATATTGTTTACTCTTGCCGTTGTTCCTATGCTGAATTATTCCGGTGGAATGCAGTTGTTTAATGCAGAAGTGACAGGCATCACACACGATAAACTGCGTCCACGAGTAAGTTTCACCGCAAAAGGGCTCTGGGGCGTTTATATTATGCTGACGGTGTTGTTGATAATCTTTCTGTCATTCTCAGATATGTCTTTTTTTGATGCATTCTGTCATGGATTGTCAACCATGTCGACAGGAGGTTTTTCTACATGTGACTCAAATATCGCTGCATGGGATTCCATTTATGTAAAGGTTGTTATGACTATCTTTATGTTTCTTGGAGGCGTGAACTTCTCATTACTTTACAATGTGTTAACCCGTCGTGGAGGGAATCCTCTAAAAAATACGGCTTTCAAATGTTATTTGTGGATTATTGTTATTTGCTATGTCGGATTTGTAATTAACATATTGATTGAAGGACTTGCGAAGAATTGGGAATATCTTACAATAGACCCTTTGTTCCAAACCGTATCAATTCTTTCATCCACAGGTATTACAGAACCTGATTTCCACGATTGGGGATCAATCTCCATAGTTTTGCTGCTTATTATGATGGCAATGGGATCATGCGCCGGAAGCACATCAGGAGGCGCCAAGGTTGATCGATTCGTTGTCTTGTTTAAATTCCTCAAAAATGAATTTTACAAGATGATGCATCCATCGACCGTAACAACTGTAACCATCAATGGAAAGGGGACTTCCTCTACAGTGGTGCAGAAAACACTCGCCTTTCTGTTTTTATATGGAATGGTAATATGTGTGGGAGGACTTGTTCTCAGCTTGATTGGACTTCCCTTGTCGGATGCTTTTTTCTGCGCTCTTTCTGCTATATCCAATACCGGTCTTGGTACAGAAGTAACAGGTCTTTCAGAAAACTATGCAATGATTCCGGATGCAGCCAAATGGCTTTTATCCTTGATCATGCTAATCGGACGTCTTGAGATCTTCACCATTCTTCTGTTGTTCACTCCTACTTTCTGGAGAAAGTGAGCCGCTCTTCTTAAGAGTAATAAAGACCATACCATTGGGATATTTGTCATCATTCTTATATACATTTATACTCGCTATCGCTGAAACATCAATGTCATTTAGATTCCCCGTGAACAATACGCCATCAACAAAATATGCCGGTTCTTTCTTGTTTACATCGGATAATGCAAGATGAGTGTCGTCATACCTGTATCGAACCAATGTATCCTTTTTCTCCGATTTAACTCCGATTACTTTGAAGGACTCAACAGTAGACTTCTGTTTCACTTGAAAATGGTCCTGTGGTTTAATTCTAACGGATTCTGATCCCTTTGTTGTATCACTTATTTCCGATTCTTTTATATCTTCTTTTATCGGCTTATCACTTGTAGTTGTGACAGCTTTCATGTTCGACGTCTTATTGATATCAATTGCATAAATATCAATCGCAGAATCTGAAATTTTGATTTTATCAATGATTGAAGAGATTGAGGGATGAGCCATTGATGCCAATGAGAAATATGCGACAACAGGAAATAAAATAACAGCAAATTTACGCGTAGGATTTGATCGTTTGCGCAACATCATGAGTATGCGACTCTTAATTTGCGTGTGATTGAAGCCGTTTGTGAAGGCGGGACATAATTTTCCTGCCGTTTTCCTAAGCAACATCATCTGATAGGAAGATGACCTGTGCTTTGAAACACATTCATCCGCCTGATATTCATGTATATTCTTTAATTCTCCTGTGAACAAATATGCCACGGGATTAAACCATTGGACGATGCTTGACAACTGCGCGAATATAAGATCTATCCAATGATAATGAGCTAAATGTGACTTCTCATGTTCAAGTATCATTTCCAGGTCATCATCACAATCTTCAGGTCGCACAACAATATATCGTCCCCAACTGAATGGACCGATAGCTTGGCTGGTTATTACAAGAATATAATTATCTAAATTCGATTTACTTCCTTTTCTGATAATATTAACAATCCTGTATATGCCCAAACTATTTATAACTAAAGCTATAATAAGTCCTGTTACATAAATTATACTCAATATTGATCCCCAATTTACACTGGAATACTGCGTCGCATCAATATTGCCCACTCCTGCCGTTCCAACAGATAACGATATAGCTATCGTCTCGCTTATCGCGTCTGTCGGGTTCATACTAAACAGCGAGATTCCCAATGGCAAGACATAGGCAGCAGCCATAATGCACAGAGTAACCGTTCGATTAAATTTATGAAATGTGGTGCGTCCTAAAAGTAATATGTAAGCCGCGTATAATAACGCACTTACAAATGCCACCTGAAGGACGTATGCTATAAAATTACCCATCCTATGTAACTATTGAATTGATACTCAGTCGTTTTTCTGCGACTCAACTTTCTCTATAAGCTGCTTTAGTTCTTCTGTTGATATTTTTTCATCTTTTACAAGAGAGGACACAAAGCCAAGATATGATTTACCGAAAAACCTGTCAACAAATCCTTTCAACGATTTCTCCCGATAATTCTCCATTGGCACAAGAGCATAATATTTATATGAATTTCCGAATTGCTCGTGCCCTAACCATCCTTTTGATTCCAATGATCTCACAAACGTAGAAACAGTGTTGATATGGGGTTTGGGATCATCCATCATATCAACGATATCTTTTACAAACAATGGACCGTTTTGCCAGAAATAAGTCATTATTTCTTCCTCTTTAGGGGAGATACTTTTTAATACTTTTGAGCTCATAAGAATGTCATTATTTTATTTTGGGTCGTTGATCGAGTTTATATTGCCCTTTATGTCTTGTCACCGAGCCATATTCAATAGCATGCGTCGGGCAAACGTGATAACATGCGAGACAAGACGTGCAATTCTTACCCCACTGTGGCTTATTATTTGACATTGTAATGTTCTTCACGGGACAAGATTTGCTGCACAATGCACAACCAATACATTTTTCACTTGCTTTCCATTTTGAAGGAAATATCCCCCATTTTTTGAAAAGAGGATAGACCAAAGTCGTTTTGAGGGCTGGCATACTTCCAACCAGAGGTCTGATTTCCCAATTACTTGTTTTGATTTTATCAGCTATTGTTTCTATTTGTCCGGGAGCCTCTTTTATTTTTCTTTCCCTAACATCATCCGAATCTATATCAAAACCTGGAAGCAGCACATAGGTGTTAGGCATTATGACACTCCACGCGCCTTTAAGCACCATATCTCTTTTATCAAGTAATTTAATAAACATTTCATGTGCATTCCCCACTTCATCACCACAAGTTGCAGTCATCCAGAGAGGAATATCGTTCTTGATTATGGCATTGATTAGATTCTGCGGTAAGGAGTCTATAAAATTTACCATTATCGGGGGAACGCCCCAGGAATAAATAGGGAAAACGAATCCTATTCCATGATTACATACCCCTATCTCTGATATTAAGATTTCTTCCGGTTTAAATTCACAGATATTCACAGCTAAATCTTGAAGTTCTTTAGCCATGACTTCAGCCACATAACGAGAGTTGCCTGTTCCGGAAAAATAAAATATCATACGTTGATGAATAGATTTTAAGAATGGGTGTAGTTTAGAGTATGTTTACTTTTAGACTTAACCGGTTTCTTAAAGAGTGAAAATTTTAAATATTAATTCCAACAAGAGATCATACTCATTTTGAAATGAATTTACCCCCTTGCTTTTAACATCGAATTCTCGAAGCGCATGAATCGCATTTACAGCCCTGTAAGGATTGTAATTGCGCATTCCTGTTTTAATTTCATTTAGCTGATTCTGAAATCTGATTCCTAATGCATTTTTAATTGATGCCTCGGATTTATCCTGCAGATAATGAGCGATCACAAGCTTGCTGAAGAAATTAAATAGCGTAGAGGTCGTCATCACCGTGGGATTTGTTTTAGGATTAGATTCAAAATATTTAACAATCTGAACTGCCTTGGGATAGTTTTTTGCTGCTATGGCAGATGTAAGTTCGAAATTATTAAAATCTTTTGAAATCCCTATGTTTCGCTCAATGTCTTCAGCTGTGATGCGTTGTCCTGCACCACCTTTGATCTGGATAAGCTTATTTACTTCTCCAAACAATTTTGTCAGTGGTCCTCCGATGTATTCACACAGCATTTGCGCGGCATTGTCATCAATACTGCATTTTTGAGATGAACAATAATCGCGAAGATGCGAGGCGAGTTGATAATCCTTTACTCTTTCACTTTTGAAGATAACGGCTCCTGATTTTGCCGCATTTTTCATTAAGGATGAAGTGGCATTCAGGTTATCACCCTTAAATGCAATTACGAATACTGTTGTTTTATTCGGTTTTGAAGAATATGGAGCTATTTTCTCCAACGCTTGTTTTGCCTGTTGCTTTGATTGAGCCTCTTTGAGAATGACTACACGTCGTGACGCCATTACAGGCAATTGCTGGGCAGCAGCCACTATATTTTCCATGTCTGCATCTACCCCATAATACACATTAAGGTTGAAGTCTTTATCTTCTTCTGCTATTGCTTTGGACTCAATTGCCTCAACAATGCGGTCAATATAAAAGTCTTCCTCCCCCATCAGCAGATACATGGGGGCAAAATCTCCTTTGTTAATTGAGGTAATTATGTCTCTAAACGATGGATTTGCCATTCTTATCGTGTCTTATAAACCATTTGTGGCATATAGATAAAAAACAGAACAATAATATTCCACTAATAATCGCACCCCAGGGAATACCGGATTCTGTGACTCCAAATTGCTCAAAATCAGCAGTAATCTTTCCGTTTGCTGTCAACCATGCCGTTATCACAACCATGCTGTTGTTAAGTGCGTGCGCAAAAGCAGAAGTCCATATCGAACCGCTCCATATATATAAATAGCCGAAAAATGCACCCAACAATAACCTTGGGAAAAAACCGAAAAATTGGAAATGCATCGCACTGAATATTAATGCAGCGATCCAAACTGAAGCGTGTGCGGGTATAACTTCATTGAGTATTCTTTGAACTCCTGCGCGGAAAAACAATTCCTCAGCAAGTCCTGTAAAACATCCAACTATCAAGATTCCGGATATAAGCCCTCCAACACTTGTGGTGCTCAATATGGTATTTGCAAACTCTCTGCTGTTGTTCTCCCATTCGCGCATGGTCGCTTCCAATCCTTTCAGATTCTCCGGAAATGTGATTGTGTCATTCCAATAAATAAGTTGGTTCAAAAAAACTATACCAACCAAGTAGCAAATGATTATTGCCCCTATATTGATCCATCGGGGAGATTTGTCAAGGGATAGCCGGGATAATATATTCCTCGACTCAAGTCTTGCCTCGACAACAGGGGCGAGCATAAATACGATGACACATTGTATCGAAGACACCAGAAGAATTCTGGTGCGTGGATCAATGTTCATTGTATTCAAGATGCCGCTTAATACAGAAACAAATATCAAGGCAACAAAGAAAACACCGACGAAGATACAAATCCTCGGGAACAATGGCATATAGGGAAAGCCTAAACCACTATTGGGTGTTGATTCCGGATGCATCAGTCAAATTTCTTACGAGTGAAAATAAAGTCTCGTCCAAGGTATTTTTCCCTCACAATAGGATTGGCTGCAAGCTCCTCACTTGTGCCTTGAAACAAAACTTTACCTTCAAATAGAAGATACGCTCTGTCGGTAATACCAAGTATTGAGTCTGCCTTATGGTCGGTGATCAATATACCGATGTTTCTCTCTTTGAGGTGATACACTACTTCCTGAATATCTTCCACAGCAATAGGATCGACAGCGGCAAAAGGTTCGTCAAGCATGATGAACTTCGGATTTATCGCAAGGCAGCGTGCAATTTCAGTTCTTCGTCTTTCACCTCCCGACAAATTGTTTCCTAAATTATGTCTTACCTTTTCAAGCGAAAATTCCTTGATCAAGGATTCGAGTTTCTCTTTCTGGTATTCTTTAGATGTATTAGTCATCTCAAGAATCGCGCGTATATTGTTTTCTACCGATAATGTACGAAACACGGAGGCCTCCTGCGGCAGATAACCGATTCCGAATTGCGCTCTTTTGTAAACGGGATATTCCGTGATGTCATGATCATCGAGAAAGACCTTCCCCTCATTAGGTTTTATAAGACCTACTGTCATATAGAATGTTGTGGTCTTTCCGGCTCCGTTAGGACCAAGTAGTCCTACGATTTCACCTTGTGTCACATCAATCGAGACCTTGTTGGCAACAGTTCTTTTACCATATTTCTTGACAAGATTCTCGGTGCGCAAGACACCCTTTTCGGGAATCTCAATGGTTTCCTGAATCACAATTTCACGCATATCCGGCTGAATTCCCTCCAGTTCTCGTTCCTCTTCCGGAGAAAGTTTCGCAGGCGTGTCGGATTTATCGTGCTTGAATCTATTTTTATCAAATATTGCCTTAAAGTTCATTTCTCGGTTTCAGAAGAGAGCGAATATAGTCGGTAAGAAGTTTAATCGCCACATTATTGTGACCGCCCTGTGGAACGATAAGATCCGCGTAGCGCTTGGAAGGAGCTATATAGAGCTCGTGCATCGGCTTCAATGTTTCCTCATAACGGTCAATTACCATTTGAGGAGTTCTTCCCCTCTCTATGCAGTCGCGATGTATCACTCTGATCAGGCGTTCGTCGGCATCAGCATCTACAAACACTTTGACATCCATCATGTCGCGCAGTTCCTTATCGGTCAAGACAAGAATACCTTCCACCACCACAACATCGCGAGGTTCGATATGCACGGTTTCCCTGAGTCGGGAGCAAGTAATGAAGTCATATGTCGGCATCTCTATGGCTTTACCGCTCTTGAGATCCTTAAGATGTTTCGCAAGTAACGTCCATTCAATGGATGCCGGTTCGTCATAATTCATTTTCAGACGCTCCTCAAGCGGAATATGCGCATTGTCTTTATAGTAACAATCCTGAGGAATCACTGCAACCTCGTCTTTTGGAAGGCTTTCAATGATCTTTCTTACAACCGTTGTTTTTCCGGAGCCGGTGCCTCCTGCTATACCGATGATCAACATAATCGAGATATGTATATTCTATTTTAGGCAAAATTACTAAAAACCGATTTCCTCTCCAAATTTTTTTATTAACTTTGCCTATGGTTTTAGTGTCGGATTCGTTTTTGACACCATTAATAACCACTAAAAATTGGAATAATGGTAGTTTCATCTATAAAATCATTTGGTCGTTATTGTGCTTTTATGGCACAGGTGTTTCGCACACCGGAAAAATGGAGGGAATTTTTCAAACAGCTTGTCTTTGAAATAAACAAGCTTGGTGTGGATTCCATTCCTTTGGTCATAATAATCTCGATTTTCATTGGTGCCGTAATATGTATCCAGATGACAATTAACATTGTCTCGCCCATGATACCATCTTATTCTACGGGTCTTGCCACGCGTGAAATTCTGTTGCTTGAATTTTCATGCACCATGATGTCTCTGATTCTTGCGGGAAAAGTTGGAAGTAACATCTCCTCGGAAATTGGGACAATGCGCGTTACAGAGCAGATTGATGCTATGGAAATCATGGGTCTGAATGCCGCCAATTACATAGTTCTTCCCAAAATTATTGGTTTCGTATTATTTGTGCCGGTGCTTTGCGTGCTGTCAATGTTTATGGGATTGATTGGTGGCGCCTTGGTGGCTCAGTTCACTGATATGATCTCCATGGAGAATTATGTATTCGGAATTCAGTCGTTCTTTAACGAATGGTATGTCTGGTATGCCATTATTAAGACTCTGTTTTTTGCCTTTATCATAACATCTGTAGCGTCTTATTATGGTTTTTATGTTAAAGGCGGTTCTCTTGAGGTGGGACAGGCGAGCACAAGAGCTGTAGTGTCAAGCTCTATCCTCATTCTCCTCGCGGATGTTATATTAACAAAACTTCTGTTACAATGATTGAAGCTAAACACGTATCCAAATGGTTTGACGGCCAGCGGATACTTTTTGATATAGATGCAAAATTCGATACAGGCAAAACCAATCTTATTATAGGTCAGAGTGGTTCGGGCAAAACTGTGTTTATGAAATGTCTCATCGGTCTTCTCACTCCGGAGGAAGGAGAGATCCTTTATGATGGCAGAAGATTCCGAGATCTTGACACACAACAGAAACGCCAGCTGCGCACTGAGATCGGCATGCTTTTTCAGGGATCAGCTCTTTTCGACAATGAGACGGTACTTGGCAATGTCATGTTCCCTTTAAAAATGTTCAGCCCTCTTTCAAGAGCAGAACAGCTCGAGAGAGCACACTTCTGTATCAAACGTGTCGGATTGGATCATGCTGATGATAAATATCCTTCCGAAATATCCGGAGGTATGCAGAAACGTGTGGCAATTGCGCGTGCAATTGCCCTGAATCCAAAATATCTTTTCTGTGACGAACCGAATTCAGGTCTGGACCCGCGCACATCAATTATGATTGATGAACTATTGAGTGACATTACTCATGAATATGGTATCACAACAATCATCAATACTCACGATATGAACTCAGTATTAGGAATCGGAGAGCATATTGTTTTTATAAACAAAGGGCATTGCGACTGGACCGGCAACGATAAGAATATTTTCAAAAGCAAAAGCGAATCGTTGAACGACTTTGTGTTTGCCTCAAAGCTCTTTAGAGAGGTCAAGACATTCCTTGAGAGAGAGTATGAGGCAGAGGAAAGCCGATAAGCCTCCTGAAAATCATTATAAATTTTTGCTTAATATCCTCCATTGATGGGGCAACACCTGTTTCCTTTTCAATGGAGGTCACTCCTTTATCAATAAATCCACAGGGGTTTATCAAAGAGAAGGCGTTAAGATCAGTGGTGACGTTAAGCGCTAATCCATGCATGGTTACAAACCGAGTGCATTTCACTCCCATTGCGCATATCTTCCGCTCATTAGGAGTGCCTTTCCCTATCCATATACCAATAGCATCTTCAATCTTCTCTCCCTTTATGCCATACTCCTTCAGAAGTTCGATGACACAGTCCTCAAGCAGATTCATGTAACCTTTGACTCCCAAAGAATGATATTCAAGATCAATGATTGGATACACTATCATTTGTCCCGGACCATGATATGTTATATCTCCTCCCCTTTCAATCCTGATGCATTCTGCTCCCAGTTCTTTCAGTCGGTTTTCATCGGCGAGCAAGTTATTTGCATTTCCATGAAAACCTAATGTGTAAACCGGCGGATGCTCGCCAATCAGAAGATATTCCTCATCAATTGGTCGGCAGTTCTTTTTACTGTCGACCATCATATTGAAAAGTTTTTTCTGCTTCTCCCAAATATTACGGTATTCCGTTTGTTTGAAATCTATTATTCTTAGATTCATCTCGATTCCACCAATTATATGAATAGATTTATTTATTGGGATTTAAATCAGCAAGCACATTATCAATAAAAGGCTGAAGTTTTAATGTGCCACTGCGTTTGTCAAGGAATCCCGGTTTCTGGATTTCATTGATAAGATTCAATCTATCGTAATCTTCCTCAAATTTCTCCTTATTTCCACTTTCATATGTCTTAATGAGGTCAAGTGCCATCAGTCCCCTCTCTCCAAGATTAGAAAATTCAATGAGCCAGGGGGCAATTTCTACCACCAATGGCATGTTTCCACCTTGAGAAAACATCTTGTCGGGAGCTTCTTTTATCATGACAAACTCTTTCCTCAATTTCTCAAATTGCTCTGGAGTATAATTGTCAAAACGGAATGTTTCAACGTTCCAGGATTCGTTCCTTCTGTAATTTTTAGGAGGATCGCAAGAATGTATGGCAAATGTAGCGTATGCATCCGGTGCTCCAGGCATAATCTCAGAAAAAGATCTTGTCCAGTTGTCAATAGGATTATATGCCGGTGTATTCCACGCATAATCGGCAACGCCGTAAATAGCACTTTTCGATGCCTCACCATTTTCCATAGGATTCGTTTCGATTCCTGCCATCATGGAGCTGTCGAGTGTTGTGTCAAGTCCATAAACCGGACCCATCAGAAGATTATGACGGCAATAATCACTTACGGGAAAATTCCACCAAACCAAAGCCGGACGCTTTATTCTTGAATTTACAAATTCCATAGAAGCCGGCTCTATATCTCCACAAACTACCTTCCCGGTCCAAAATACATCTACTGCTGGATCAAGTTCACGACCGTATATCGCCAACTGTCCGCTATCCGATGGATTTGCCCAACCTTGATTGTAATCCGTCGGGCAAACAATCAGGTTCTTTACGCCATCTTTCTTCTTTACAAAGTCGTTGGCAATATTATTTAGAAGTGCCGCCTGTTTGTGAGAATCCGTGCCTTCTCCTTTTATATCATCAAAAAATATGGCAAATTGTCTGACACCAAGATCATACATCGCATTGAATTTGTTAAGCAGGCTGTCATAATCCGCCTTATCCCATCTGATATCACCACCGGGATGGATTGCCCATACAAAATCAATATGATTCTTTTTCGCTTTTTCAGCAAGTTCCTTTATTTTTTCCCCTTCAGCCGCAGGATAAGGCTTTCTCCAGTTCGGGGTGCGATGATATGGATCATCTTTGGGTCCATACACATAACTGTTCATTTTGTGACGACCCATAAAATCAAGAAGTGATAAGCGCGTCTCGTGACTCCAAGGATTGCCATAGAAACCTTCCACGACGCCTCTATATTTCATTGTCGGATAATCATCTATCTCCATCATGGGGAGATCAGTACCGCTTTTGGTGACACTTTCCACAATTTGCTTCAACGTATTGAGTCCATAGAAAGCACCTGTCTCGTCAAATGCAATTATATTGACCTTTTCAGGACCAACTGAAAGATGATAAGCACCACTTTTTTGCGCCACACCGGTTGATTCCGCCAAATCCGGTCCGTATTTAATTATTACCGGAATGCCATGCGGAGAGAGAGGGAATCCCTTTGTGCAACATTGCATTCCTGCAGGAATCTCTTGGAAATTAAAACCTGCAGACATATTTAACTCTCCTGTATAGGGACGTTCTATTTTTACCGGAGTAGGATTAATTATTATGCCCCGATGATCTATTACATTACCTGGTACAGGTCGCGTATCAGGCTCTGATTTTTTCTTTTTAGCAGCAAAGACCTCCCCGGAGGATATGAAGATTGTTGCAACAAGTATATATATTAAACCATTGATTCTCATTTTACTTCATTTTTAGTGAATGTGCTTTTCCGCATGATAACTTGAACGCACCATCGGTGCACTTTCAATATGTCTGAACCCTTTTTCCTTACCGATTCTTCCGTATTCTGCAAACTGATCCGGATGAACATATTCCTGAATAGGATAATTTTCTTTTGTTGGCTGAAGATACTGTCCGATTGTCATTATTTGACAATTGACAGCCAAAAGATCATCCATTGTTTGAAGAATCTCATCTCGTGTTTCTCCTAAGCCGAGCATGATGCCTGATTTCGTTCGGATTCCTTTAGATGCGATATACTTCAAAACATCGAGAGATCTGTCATATGTGGCAATAATGCGGATCTCGGGGGTAAGTCGTCTCACAGTTTCCATATTGTGAGATATTATATCCGGCTTTTCTGCAATCACAATATCAAGAAGGTCATGTCGCCCCTTAAAGTCAGGTATGAGCACTTCCATTGTGACGCCGGGACAGCTTGTTTTAATAGCCCTAATCATTTTTGCCCAATGATTGGCACCTCCATCAGGCAGATCGTCCCTGTCAACGGATGTTATGACCACATGCTTTAATTCGAGACTCTTGATTGAATCCACAATATCATCAATCTCACGTTCATTAAGGGGAAGTGGACGCCCGGTGGCAACATTGCAATACCTGCAGTTTCTTGTACAAATATTGCCTCCTATCATAAACGTTGCTGTTCCCGCACCCCAGCATTCTCCTCTGTTGGGACACATGCCACTTGAACAGATAGTATGAAGATGCTTATCATTAAGAAGACTTACAACCTGACTTGTCTTGAATCCTCGCGGAAGTTTAATCTTAAGCCAGTCTGGTTTTCTTCGAAAATCGGCTCTCTCTTTTTTTATTTTATCAACAGTATCTTCCATGGGTAGCTATGTTCGAAATTTTATGCAAATGTAGCGAAAAATATCACTAATTTTTTGTATTTTTGTATAAAATTTTTCGAATTAAGTAAGTGTTGGAAATTAGCTTATATTAAATTTTAGGATATTTTGAGATGATTTCCAGATTTCGAAGAAGGAGCATAGCGGGCTATGTGACTGATGAGAAAGCGGGAAAGCATCCAAAAGATTCAAAATTTAAATAAGCTCTGCATTTACTTATTATAAACTAATTTTCAATACTTACTCATG
>DAWBVG010000311.1:0-2621 GCA_052279865.1 Muribaculaceae bacterium | reverse complement strand
GCCCAAAACTACAGAGCTGGAATACCCCATCCGGCGTGCCTGATCATGCCCTGTCGTAACCAATAATTTGCCTATACCCTTTCTTTGCCAATCTGGTCTTACAGCCAATGGAGCAAGAGCAATAGCCTCTGATCGACCCACGGACATTTTACTGAACATTATATGACCAATAACAACATCACCGGACACGGCAACAAGCGATAGTTCAGGTATATATTCCGAAGAGAGCCTGAGCCTCTCAATAAGGTTATGTTCATCACCATCGGCATGTTCAGCGAAAGCAAAAGCGTCTTTCACAAGGTTCCTTATTTGGAGATAATCTTCTTGCTGTTCCTGCCGTATTTTTATATCCCTCTCTGTTTTCATATTGCAAATTTACTGATTTTTAACGGAATTATTGTTCCGCAAACCTTGCATAATGAAAACAGCACCCAAAGATACGGCATAGAGAGTTTTAAACGCCACCCGATGCAGTGGGTAGAACACTTTGCCGCTCAACGGATTGCAATTCTTCGGGTACAAAAGCCCGAAACTGCTCCGTTTTTACCTTTTGAAAATCGCTTTCTCCGACCCTCCCGGGCCTGTGTTTTGGACCCGCGAAGTTAGCTGTTTTTACCAATATTTGCAAGTGGCCATCGTATACTCGCTTGGAAAAATGTCGTTGGCTGTCATTTATTCGTTAAGAAAAATGCTGTCGTCTCTTGTTTATTCGTTTGAAAAAGTGTAATGGAGGCTTGTTTATTCGTTCTAAAAAGTGTAACTTTGCAGACGATAAATAGAATGTCATGCTTAAAAGAAAGATAGAGACATATTTATCTGATTGGAAACGGTCAGACAACAAGAAGCCTTTGGTAATAAAAGGCGTGCGGCAGTGTGGAAAGACATATATCGTCAAGAAGTTCGCAAAGGACAATTACGAGAATGTTGTCTATATGAATTTTATCCTCGAACCTGACAAGAAGTCTGCTTTTGCCGGTAATTTGGATGTCGAGACCATCATTCTCAACCTCTCGGCATTGATACCAGACAGTCGTTTCGTTAGTGGTAAAACATGCATTATTCTTGATGAGATCCAAGAATGTAAAGAGGCAAGAACGGCCTTGAAGTCATTTAAGATGGACGGACGTTTTGATGTTATCGCCACCGGTTCTCTCTTGGGGGTAAAAGGATATGGTAAACGCAAAGACAAAAGTGAAGGAGAAGATTCTGTTCCCGTAGGATATGAAACATTAGTGGAGATGTATCCGCTGGACTTTGAGGAATTTTTGTGGGCGAACGGAATTGGAACGAATGTGATTGATACAATACGCTCTTGTTTTGAAAAAGAGACAGCCGTCCCGGAAGGTGTTCATAAAGCAATGATGGAACTGCTTTATAGATATATTATTGTCGGAGGCCTGCCCGAAGTTGTGAATTGTTTCCTTGAGACGAAGAATGTTGAACTGATATATGAGAAGCAGCGTACTCTCATTACTGAGTATGAAGAAGATATGGTCAAATACGCAGATGATTCAGATAAACCTCACATCCGGGAATGTTTCGAGTCGATACCAAGACAGTTGGCCAAAGAAAATAAGAAATTCCAATACTCGGTAGTCAAGAAAGGCGGAAGAGGCTCACAGTATTTAGGTAGTCTTCAATGGTTGGAAGATGCAGGTATTGCGGAACGGTGCTACAATACCACTATCACAGAACTCCCTTTGTCCGGTAATTCAATCCCGGATTGTTTCAAGGTCTATACTACAGATATCGGTATTCTGATGGGAATGCTTGATTATGGTACACAGGCCGATATATTGAGAGGCAATCTTCTTGGATATAAGGGAGCAATCTTTGAGAGCCTTATGGCAGATTTCCTTTGTAAGTCAGGACAAAAGCTTTACTATTTTCATAAGGACAGTGGCCTTGAAATAGACTTCTTGGTAAGATTTAAGGGAGAATGTGTTCTTATAGAAGTCAAAGCGAAGACAGGTAAAGCTAAAAGCATGTCTACCGTTCTGAAGAACAAGAATATATATCACATTAATAATGGCATCAAGTTAGGTCAATATAATGTGGGTAGAGAGGGCGATGTGCTGACTATACCGTTATATATGGGCTTCTTGATAAAGGATAAACTTCCTACATCAATCATTCCTGACGTGGATTTAAGTCAATTGACAACCTAAGCTGTAACTCTCAAATAACTCAGCGACGATAATGACAGCGAGAGAACTTATAATTAAACTACAGCAATTTGAGCCGGACACAGAGGTTTGGCTCCCTGCGACGACGAGAAAAGGGATACCGACTTACGCTGCGATTGACCACATCGTTCCGTGCGACTACGGCAACCTTGCAACCGATTTGACAGACACGCCTGATAATATAGACACGCGTTTGTTGGGAGGAAGAAAAGATGATGATACGGTAATAGTCCTGTCATCC
Organism: Muribaculaceae bacterium; assembly: GCA_052279865.1. Classification (GTDB taxonomy): domain Bacteria; phylum Bacteroidota; class Bacteroidia; order Bacteroidales; family Muribaculaceae; genus Lepagella. Next base: position 194 of record DAWBVG010000311.1, on the reverse strand, counting down.
ATGTTCGACTTTAGAAAGTAAGGTCTCGAAACTTTTATAAGAGAACACAGCCCATGAAGATTCAATATTGTTCTGATCTGCACATGGAGTTTCATGAGAATATGCGCTTCATGAGGTCGTTGCCGCTTGAACCGGTCGGCGATGTGCTTGTCATTGCCGGTGATGTGGGGTATCTTGTGGATTCGACCATCCCG
>DAWBVG010000310.1:0-2719 GCA_052279865.1 Muribaculaceae bacterium | reverse complement strand
CTTCCTTTCTGCGCTCCGAAGATATACTGGGACATGTATGAGCGCGATCAGATGCCGTTGGCAAAGTTCCAGGATATGGCAAGCAACGATGTGGAGTATGCTTACCACAATTCTCTTGAGGTCAAGGGTTATTCCGATATCCCTCCCTTTGAGAGCTATATCGATACAAAACATCTTGACGAAGATACGCAGCGGAGACTTATCCATGCCTATTACGCATGTATTTCATATACAGACGCTCAGGTAGGGAAAGTGCTTGATGCGTTAGAGAAAGAGGGTCTGGCAGACAATACGATAGTTATTCTCTATGGAGATCACGGCTACCATCTTGGCGACCACGGACTATGGAACAAGATGACCAATTTCGAGAATGCAACTCATGTGCCCCTGATTGTGTCGGCACCCGGCATGAAGAAAGGTGTGAAATCTGAATCAATGGTTGAATTCCTCGATGTCTTCCCCACCGTTTGTGAACTTACCAAGACTCCTCAGCCGCAGAAACTCGACGGCAAGAGTCTTGTGCCGGTGCTTAAGAATCCGAAAGCGAAAATCAAGGATTATGCGATGAGCCAGTATAGCCGCACCACCACAGAAAACTATACAATCTCCACCGATACTGACCTCAAAGGGAAAGCCAAAGAACTTAAAGAGGATATACATGGTTACGCGATCCGCGATCCGCGCTACCGTCTGGTGGAATGGACAAAAGGATTCAAGACTTACCAACCTTTCGATGAGGCGAAGGTGATAGGTTATCAGCTCTTCGATTATCAGAAAGATCCAGAAGAGCGTCATAACGTTGCCAACGATCCTGCGTATGCAAGCGTGGTGAAGAAACTTAAAAAACAGCTTCGCGAATATTACGCTAAAAGCTACTCCTCACCGATGAGCGAACCTATTGCTCGCTGCGCAGAGGGGAAATAATCTCGAAAAGCTGAGGACGCCAGTCGGCGTTGGTCGTAACATGGAGCCCGTGGATGCCAAGTCTGCGGGCTCCTTCTATGTTTTTAAGGGCATCATCTATGAAGAGCGTTTCTTCTGCAAGGAGTCCGTCGCGTTCGAGTGCCATTCTGAAAATCTTTTCGTCAGGTTTGTACGCTTTCATTTCGTAGCTGAGAAACAAGGAATCAAAATAATCCGAGATAGGTCGGCGGTCGGTGCTTAACCGGCTACTGTCGGTAAGAGCCATCATGAAAGGATTCGTGTTTGAAAGAAGTCCTAAATGATAATGTTTCTTAAGGTCAAGAAGAGTGTGGAGACGATCAACGGGAGCACCATCGAAGAATCCCTCCCAGCAATAGGCAACATCTTCCATCGAGACCTCATGCCCTACAATCTCGCTCATGCCCCGGCGGAATTCTTCAGGAGTGATTTTACCCTCCTCAAGATCAAGAAAAATACCTTTTTGTCCGTGTGCTCCCATGTAGACGTTTGTGTCCACTCCTTGAGCCGCGAATCTTCTGAATGCCTTCTCTGTGTTCTGGAGGAAGATCACACCTCCCATATCGAATAGTATATTTTTAATCATAAGTAAGTATTGAAAATTAGTTAATAATAAGTAAGTGTTGAACTTGCACATAATGTGCACTCCTGTTTTATTAATTTTGACAACAAAATTATAAAATTAATCCTAATAAATTCCAAGATTGTGACAATATTCAGAAGAATTTCCTCTTTGGTTATCGCAGCCGGAGTGGCAATAATGCCGCTGCCAGCATTGATCAGTTGCAGTCATGACCATTCTCAAGAGAAGGAACACGACGGGCACACTCATAATGAATCTCTTCAGCTGACTGCCTACAGCCGGGATTTTGAAGTTTTCGCAGAGGCAACTCCATTTGTGGCAGGGCACGATTGCGAAGTCCTTGCCCATTTTACAAGTCTTTCGGATTTCAAACCACTCGTAGTAGGAAAAGTCACTATGAAGCTCCTGATAGGCAATGAAACTCAGAGTGTCACGCTTGAAAAGCCTTCGCATCCGGGAATTTATTCTTTTGAACTCAAACCGAAGAAAACCGGTAAGGGTTCATTGATATTCTCTATAGAATCTGATGGAAAAAAATATTCAATAGAGATACCAGGTATCACGATATATGCCGATGAACATGAAGCTCACAAAAAGGCTGCAGAAATGGCGGCTAAGAGCAGCAATGGAGTAGCGTTTCCCAAAGAACAGAGCTGGAATGTGGATTTTTCCACCGAGGAAGTGGTCTCCGAACCATTCGGAGAAGTTATACGCACGATGGCACAGGTAGAGCCATCTATGGGTGATGAACGCGTGGTTGTGGCGAAGACTTCCGGAACAGTGCGTTTTGCATCTGCCGACCTGACCGAGGGTAAAGCCGTCGGTTCCGGGCAAGCGCTTTTCGGCATAGAGAGTGACGGACTTGCCGACAACAATATGACGGTAAGATATCGCGAGGCTGAGAGTGCATATAATTTTGCAAAAGGGGAATACGAAAGGAAGAAGGAACTTGCCAAAGACAAGCTCGTGACGCAGGGTGATCTTCAGAAAGCAAAAGCGGATTATGAATCAGCTGAGGCTGCATACGGTAATCTTCGTAGAAATTTCTCAGCGGGGCGCCATAGCGCCGGCAGTCCGATTTCCGGCTTCATAAAGAAAGTTTATGTCCGTAATGGCGAATATGTTGAATCGGGCAGTCCGGTGATGGAGATTGCCCAAAACAGAGATCTCTATGTGAAAGCGGAGTTGCAACCG
>DAWBVG010000309.1:0-2822 GCA_052279865.1 Muribaculaceae bacterium | reverse complement strand
GATACCACAGCACGCCTTTCACCTTGAAATCTCTTAATGGATGGATCATCGCATTGTAAAGAACAGAGGGGCATTCTCTGTTCTCTTCCTGTTGCTTAAGGATCTCGAATCCGGGAATATCCTTAAGATATTCGGAAGATGTCCATGCCTCCGCCGGAGTTCCTCCCCATGTGGCATCGATAACTCCTACCGGCACACGGAGGCTGTCGCGAAGTTCTTTGGCATAGAAATACGCGATTGCGGAAAAATCCATAGTGTTGGGCGCCGCCTCCACCCAGCCTCCCATGTTGACTTCTATGTCATCCATGGGGGCAAGCGATGTTCCTCTTTTGACCTGTAACAATCTAATGTCGGGATTCCTGGCGGTGGAAACAACATGGTCAGCATCCATCACGGATGACCATCCCTCAACGGGAAATTCCATGTTCGACTGTCCGGAGCATAACCATACCTCTCCGGAAAGTACGTTCCCGATTTTTACCTTACTATCTTTATCTGTTATTATTATCGAATAGGGACCACCCGCTGCAGGAGTGGGAAGTGATATCTCAAATTTTCCTTCCTTGTCGGCTTTTGTCTGCACGGGCTGGGAATCCCAGGTCGCCCATCCCGTCACTTTTGAGTCGGCAGCTGCAGACCCGGCAATTTTCATCACGCTGTTTTGCTGCACGATCATGTTGTCCGTAATATAATTCGGAAGCTTTATCGTGGCATGCACCGGCATCATCGTTGCCAAACCAAAAAGAAATATCGCTGAAAGTTTATTCATTACGACTATGGATGTTTTGTGAACACTACTTCTAAGTATTTGAAATCACGATATAACCTCCCATGGGAATGCTGATTCTTGTTATCCCGGAGTGGAGTTTGTAAGTTCGTATAGGATTGCCGAAAGTATCGAATACCTTTGCCTGCTTTGATCCGGACTGCAATTCCACAGGAATGTCTTCGCTATCGGTGGCATTCAATATGTAAATTGTTTTATCTGTTGGTTTTAGAGATATGATGCGGTCTGATTCATATGTGGCGATAATCAATTCACTTTTGCTTTCAGCTTCGATGACAGGATATCCTGATTGCGGAAAATATGGACGAAATTCCGAGTGCAGAAGGGTAGTGCGGTGTTTTTGAGAAAAATCAATCCAATGTTTCATCATTTTTTTATGTGAATCCGGTAATTTCTGCAGGTTCATGGAGTATTGAATCACACCGAAGATGGCAGACAGTATATGTTGAGAAGCAGTTTCGGGAGTGTCTGTGACATTCCATTCGAGCATGTCGGAATGCACTGCGGTATTACCGGAAGTTAGACGCAGCGATGCAATACGCGATTTGTTCCCTCGTGCATCGCATGGGCAGTCATTGGCTCTTAGCATATTACCGTATTGCCGTATTGCCGGACCGATATATTTTTGTCGAAACTCGATAAGAATATCAGGACGTATCTTCTCAAGTCGCTTTCTAATCTGAGTCATAAGAGTATCAACACTTTCGGGCAACGATTTGATATCTCTCCCCGCATAACCTTGCTCTATTGCCGGATCAACTCCATTGATTTTAAATTCATCAATAAAATCAAGCTTAAAACCATCGATATCCCAGTCTTTTAATGCATTCTCGTAGGTGCTGCATAAGAATTCCCTTACTTCAGGGAAGCGCGGATCGAGCACGTTTCTGTCATTTCGGTTGGTCAGATACATATTTTTGAACCGGTCATGACTTTTGCTCTTGAACCCTATGAATGGCACTGAATACCATATCATATACTTAAGACCGAGGTTATGCACATTTCTCACATGCTGTGCCATGTCCGGAATTTTCCCGGAATACACTTCCCAATCTCCGCAATAGGCATAGCCCCGGTTGTTGTCACCGGTTTGCCATCCGTCATCAAGTATTATTGTTTTCATTCCCATTGATGCTGCCAAAGAGCATTCTTTCTCAATTTCTTCGGCATTAACTTGCTGATGAAACTGATACCATGTTGAATAGAGCGGATCAAAGGCGGTGTCTGGTACAGGTGCGGATGTTATGCCGCATCTGTCGGAAATCCACTTCACTGCATCTTTTATTGCATCGCCGTAAAAGCGGTTGGAGGCATCGAATCTTATCTCGGTGCAATAATATGTGATGGGAGCTTCCGGTGTTGAGAAAAACGAAAGTTTACCTTCGATGAGTGCATCATCCTCTACTGCGCCTGCAACAGCCTCTATATTGCGGAAAGGCTCAGCTACGGCAAATGTAAGACGGTTGGCATTAGAATTATTGAGGAAAGTATAAACCGGAATCCCCGAGGCTATGTTGCTGTGATACTTTTTTAACCAAGATGGCAACAAAGCGCATCTGCCGTCATCGTTTGCATGCCACAAGTATCTCACATCACCTAAGGGTTTTGAAAAACTCACGTTAAAGGCAGGTGGAGATGTCGGTTCTGAATGTGATAATTCAATCTTTATTGATTCAAATCCATCGGAGTTCTGTTGGGATATGGAAAAATTCCAACCATTGGTGTTCGGGCAGTAAAGTTGCACGTCTCCGGCACTTTGGGTAGTTATATTTTTTGTCATTGCCGCTGCCGGCAATGACAGCGTGGCGATTAAACAAAAAACTGAAAAAGCGTTCATATATTATATTCAAAGTTAACGTTGTCTAATAAACTGTTAAATAAGAAATCTAACAGTTTCCTTATCTATAAGACAACTGAGACGTTAGGTAGGGGTAGTAAGTTTAATTAAAAAACGGCAGGATCATCACAATGTGAATCCTGCCGTTTTTTAATTAAGTAAGTAAGAAAAATTAATGCACATATAAAACGCAGTTAT
>DAWBVG010000308.1:0-5412 GCA_052279865.1 Muribaculaceae bacterium | reverse complement strand
GGTTAGCAGTAATAGGTAAAAGGTACGGTTAGAGGATTTTGTTTGCTTTCATGGTAGCCTCAACATCAAGTGCATCGGCTATGATAGAGATTGGATTTTCAACTTTTGCGCCGGTGCTCATTTCAATCTGCCATTTGCAGGTTTCGCAATCCGTGGCGACAAGGTCAGGATGTGCCTGTTCTATCGCATCGAAAAGCTCCGCTCCAATCTTTTGGGAGTATTCGTAATTTTCTTTTTTGAAGCCATAGGTACCGGCTATTCCGCAGCATTGTGATGGAAGGGGCACAAACTTGAGTCCGGGAATCATTTTCAACAAGCCAATTGAATATGCGCTCCAGCCGAGTTTCTGCATATGACATGGAGTATGGTAAGAAACACGCTTGCTATAATCATCGCGGAAAACAAGTTTGATCTCGCCGTCGCTGATTTTACGGGAAAGGAACACAGTGGCAAGCATGATGTCTGAACGCACATCCGAATTGTCAAGTCCGAGAAGATGAGGATATTCATCTCGGATAGTGAAAACGCAGGTAGAACTTGTTGAGAGCACCGGTAGATTCTTATCAACAGCCTCACGTATTGACTTAAGATTTATCTCGGCATCGTGAGTAGCCCTTGAGATCAATTTATTGGCAATTTTTGCAACGCCGCAACATTTTTGTTTGGAGAGCGGAAGCACGCCATAGCCCACGGCATTTAGAATCTTGACGAGATCCTTGCCGAGATCGGGATTGTTATAATTGACATAACATCCATGATAATATGCTATATGTTTGGGGAATTTCTCCTGCTCCGGCTGTATCTTTTTCAGATAAGTCGAGAATTTGTGAGCTGAATAAGCCGGGAATTTACGGTGTTTGTCTACCCCGAATGCATGGAGTCCCATCTTTGCGATTCCTGTTCCAAGGATCGGGTTCACAATCGGAGCGAAGGCGGAGGCAAGATTGCCCATGACGTCAGTCTCCGCCAACATATGGTCGCGAAGTTTAGGAGCTTTCTTGTCATATTTTATTCTTGCGCTCTGGATGATATCACCGATTTTTACATTTGAGGGACAGGATACTTCACAACGTTTGCAGTTGAGACAGTATTTCAAAGCCTTGTCATAAAATTCGGGGCTTTTGAGTCGGTAGCGCTCTCCATCGGGACCTGCCATTTTCGGACCCGGATAGTCGGGATTTACAGCCATCACGGGGCAATAAGCCGTGCAGATCGTGCATTTGATGCACTCCTCAAAATTATTGGCGCTTATATTTTGTTCCTGATAATTCATTTTGATTAATGTTTAATGTGCAATGTTTAGTGTATAATGCTTCATTTAACATTGTTTTAAAGCGAGGTCTGCCGTGTGGAAACCTGTCAGAATAGCACTTCCAGCTCCCGAGTCTTCTTTCAGCGAATTGCAATGTGCCAAAGAAGCTCCGGCTGCATAGAGATTGCTTATTTTCTCCCCTTTGATTGAAGGATGGAAATCTTTGTCGATTTCCACTCCATAGCTCATATACGGCTGAGCATCGAAGAAATTGGGGGCATACCAATCGTCGCGGCTTGCAGGCGAATTAACATCAAGACCGAATACGGGTTCGAAGAATCCCTTGGGATTTGATCTGATGCCTTCACTGAAAAGAGAGCCGGCGGCAAGAATATATGCTTCTGCCTTGAGATGATCTTCTCCAAAATTGGTAGTTACGAGTTCTTTTACTTTCCCGTTTTCTATTATTCCCTTCTCTACGTGATCTCCAAGGAGGTAGGTGCCTCCAAGTTGTTCGAAATAGTTCTGAAGGATATGTTGTGTGCGAAGACCCGAGACAGATACCGGAATTGTAGGAACACAGAAAAGGGGATTTTTTACGAGTTCGCGCATTCGGTTCATCTGAGTCTCATCGTGAATTCCGATTATGGCAGGGATAAGCACTGTCTCACCTGCTTTTGCGCAGGCGTTGATTTTCGATGCGAATTCATCGAGAGTGGGTGCATCCATCTGTTTTGCAACAGAGACAGCCCTCATGTCGAAATTCGATTTGCGGAGATGCGTGAGACGTTCGAGATCTATTTTTTCGATTCGGCATTCAACTCCAAGTTTTTCGAGGTTTTCCACGATGAATGCCGGATAACTCTCAAGAAATCCCTTTATGGAAATTATGAGAGCTTTGTCAAAGGGTTTACTGCCGGCATTTTCAAATGTGAAATAGCCATGGAGTGTTAGCCAAGAGGGACGCGCCACGCCAAACGGAGTGAGAGTGAAATGGTTGGCTTTTGCAGAACCTGTTGTGGATATTCCTGCATTCTTAAAGGTCTGGGGCACAGTTTCAGCGAGTTCCGCCACACGTTCTGCTCCCATCAAACGATAAGGATGGTTTTCCGGAAGATTCTTGATTTCATCCAGAGGATTAGCAATTGTCTTGTCTCCGTTTTTACCAAGAAGTCCAAATGAACCGGCACAGAAATGCAACGCACTTTGTCCGGAAGAGATGATTGCGGTTTTTTTGCCCTGTTCGGCAAGCCGGATACCGGCGGAAAGTCCGCAAAGTCCGCCACCTATTATTATATAGTCGAATTTCATTGTGCCGAAGTAATATTAGATTCTTTGTCGTTACCTTTCTCCATACCGCAGACGCCCTCGTATATCCAGGAAGTGAAATAAGCTTCGGCGAGGGAGCGTCCCCAAGCCACAGGTTTAACTCCTTTCCATCGTTCCTGCAGGAATGACTTCAAGTCTGTTATTGCCCTTTCGTTGCCGAATTTCGATCCGAGAATTGCGGCGGCTCTTGAAGCACATATTCCACCCTGACATGTTCCCATTCCAAGACGGGTGCGACGACGCAGGTTCACAAGATTATTGACATGGAGTTTATCCATGGCATATTTGATTTCTCCGACCGACACCTGTTCGCATTCACATACGAGAGCATCATCGGAGTCTGAATCATATTTGATTTGTGAAGAAAGAGAGCCATGTCGCTCGCGGGCAGCAATCTGCCCCGTGCTCATGTCAATAATATGTTTCTTTGAGGCTGAGGGATTGTCAGTTTCTTTCTCAGAACCCGGAAGAGGATCGATATGGGTTGTGCACTTGGCATCTACTCCAAGTTTTTTGCAGACCATATCAGCCGCGGTTTCCGCCATAAGGCGATATGTCATGAGCTTACCTCCGGAAATCGTTATGAATCCTTCTATACCGTCGCGTGTTGCATGGTCAAGACATACAATTCCGCGTGAAATTTTTCTTCCTGATGGATCAGAATCATCGGCAATAAGTGGACGGACGCCTGCATATGCACGCAATATGCGTGTCCACGAAAGAGATGGAACAAGTTGGCAACCTTGATTCAAAAGGATATCAACCTCCTCTTGGGTTACATCCATATTGTCAACCTCATCATAAGGAACACGACTGGAGGTTGTTCCGATAAGTGAGATTGTATCGCCAGGCACAAGAATGTCAGCGTCAGCCGGCTTACGGCAGCGATTGATCACCATGTTGTTGACGCGGTGGCCAAAAATAAGCAAAGCTCCTTTAGCCGGGAACATATTAATTGTAATGCCTGCCTGTTTTGCTATTCCATGACTCCAAATACCACCGGCGTTTACAGTTATACTGCCACGAATTTCCTGTTCTTCACCGGAAATAGAATTACGAACCTTTACACCTACGACACGTCCATTTTCCTGAATAAGTTCCACCACTTCATGATATGTCAACACATCTGCGCCATGAATGCGCGCATCAAGGACATTGGCGGTGGTTAAACGGAACGGATCAACAGCACCATCTGGCACAGATACCGCTCCTATTATATCCGGATTCACTGCCGGCTCCATCCGGATCACGTCTTTTGGATCAAGCTCTTTGGCTTCGATGCCTGCGGAGAGACAAGATTCGATGAATGTTTTTTGGTAATTAAGGTCATCCTCCGGTAGAGTCACAAAAAGACCGCCTGTCTCTTCAACGCAGTGGGCAGCGATTTTGCGTAAGATCATATTTTCGCGTATACATTCGGTGGCAGACTCATGATCTGTCACTGCATAACGTGCTCCGCTATGGAGCAGCCCGTGGTTGCGACCTGTTGCTCCTGCGGTGAAATCAAGGCGTTCAATCAGCATAACCTTGAGACCACGCTTGGCACAGTCGCGGGCAGTTCCGGCGCCTGTTGCGCCTCCCCCAATCACGATCACATCGTAATGTTTATCTTTCATGCCGGCTTTCATTGGTTATATCGTAAGTCAGGTTTCGATGTTATATAAAATTGTTTTCGATGCAAAAGTAAATAACTTTCTTTTAAAAAGCAAAATTATTTCGAAAAAAATAATTTTTTTGCGATAAATATTTTGAAATTTAACGTTGAAAACCGAAAATGTGTTGTTTAAGTGTGTTAAAAAGCTAATAATTTAACAATAATTTTATATTTAACATTTTTTAAATATTCGATTGAAAGTCTTTTATTAACTTTGAAAAGAATCTACACACGTTCAAATACCATAATCGAAATGACAAAAGAAGAGAGACATAATCTGATCATTCAGACTTTACTCAGGCAGGAGTCTGCTTCAGTTGGGGAGCTGTCAACCCAATTGCAAGTCTCGGCAGTAACAATCCGCAAAGATCTCAGTGAACTTGAAGCCGCAAAAAAGTTATACCGCAGTCATGGAAACGCAATTCTGATTGATCCTTATATCAATAACAGAACTATCAGTGAGAAAGCAAAGCTCGCCAGTCATGAAAAAAGTGTAATAGGATATTATGCAGCGCAGCTTGTAACAAAAGACGACTCCATAATAATAGCCTCAGGGACAACCATGTTGTCGTTTGCACACAATATTGAACCAAAACATCATCTAACAGTTGTATCAGCATCCCTTAAAGTCTCTGAAGCTCTCGGTCCTACTGAAGCCATAGATGTTATACAGCTTGGTGGCACATTGCGCAGGAGCAGTCTTTCGGTTGTTGGGAGAACAGCGGAGGTTTTTCTTGAGGATATGGCTTGCAGCAAACTTTTTCTTGGAGTTGATGGATTTGATCCAGGGTTTGGTATTACAACAACAGATATCCGCGAGGCTGATCTGAACAAAGCAATGATGAGGGCAGCACAGAAAACCATAGTTCTTGCCGATTCCTCAAAGTTCGGCAGGCGAGGGTTTGTAAAAATTGCAGATTTTGATGAAATTGACATGCTTATAACAGACTCCCGGCTTCCGGACAAGGCTGCGGCATCACTTGAGGCAATGGGTGTTGATCTCAGGATAGTTGAGGTCTAATCTTCGGCATTCCAGGTAAGGATAGGATTTAGGATAAAGTAATGTCCTCTTTATATAGTTATTATATCTATATGAAGAGGATTTTTCTTATTGTCATTTTGCTATAATTGTCTTGCGAAAATTGTATGTATTGCTGTTGTTATTTGTCATTTTGAT
>DAWBVG010000307.1:0-4411 GCA_052279865.1 Muribaculaceae bacterium | reverse complement strand
TGTTGGTAATAGATGGCGTGCCTCGTTTCTCGTCTACTACTAATGAGGGAGAGATGCGTCTGTCTGATTTGAATCCCGATGATATCGAGAGCATTTCTATATTGAAAGATGCGGCAGCCGCGGCTGTATATGGGGCGCGTGCCGCAAATGGTGTGATACTCGTGCAGACAAAGCGCGGAAAAAGCGATGAACGTGTCAGGATCAATTATCGAGGGCAGCTCAATTTCGATGAGGCAACATATCTTCCTAAGTTTTTGGGATCGCGCCAGTTTGCAGAGCTTTACAATCGAGCAGTAGAGGCGAATCCCGATGGCGGATATACCCCTTACGATCTTAGTCTCCTTGGTTCGAATCCCAATCTCTATGGAGATTCTTCACTCTTTGATTATTTTCATAAGTGGGGACATACGCAGCGTCATTCTCTCTCTGTATCGGGTGGTGTGAAATCTATAAGGTATCTTGTCTCAGCAGGATATTCTGAATCAAAAGGTCTTTATTCGAATATAGGCAGAAATCGTTTCAATTATTCGTTGCGTACTGATGCCGATATTCTTAAAGGTCTTACATTGTCTGTGAATCTTACAGGATCAATCACCAATTACAAGAACAACAATAATCCGCTGACAATTGATGATGCCTATGCATATTCCCCTATAGAGGTGTTGCAATATACTGATGGCTCTTATGCCAGTCTTGAGGGTTATAATCCATTGGTATCCGTGCGTGGTCTTGGAGGATATCAGAAGACAAAATCCGATTTCCACACTCTCAATGCCCAGTTGCGTTACAAGATTCCAAAAGTTGACGGACTGGAAGTATATGTGACTGCCACCTACGATATGAACCATTCGGGAGTAACCACATATTCAAAACCTGTGCAGCTTAGTGTTTACAATCCCATTACAGATGAAATCACCATTGACCCGTCATCAGTTTATCCGGCATCCCGCATAACCATGAGCGACAGGGAGCAGAGTGTACATAATGCTTTGCTTGAGGGTGGTATAAGCTATAATCATACTTTCAATGATAAACATCATGTCACGGGATTGGCAGTAGTAAATTATCAGGACTACCAGAATAAATATCTTCGTGGCACTAATCCAAATCTGTCGGGTGAGAAGCCGGAGATCCTGGGTTCATCATCGACAGCATCTCTTTCAGGGAATGAATACAACAGCCAACGCGCATCAACCGTAGGACGTGTAACTTATGGATTTGACAGCCGTTATTTTGCAGAGTTCTCTTTCCGTGTCGATGGATCAACTCGTTTCTCTCCAAGCAAACGATGGGGTTTCTTCCCAACCTTTTCCGCTTCTTGGGTGCTGTCGAATGAGAAATTTTTCAAAGTTTCTCCCTCGTTAATCTCGCAGGCTAAGCTTCGAGCATCTGCAGGTATTCTTGGTGATGACGGTGTAGCATCTGATTTCGGTTATCTTCAGTTTTATAGTTTTACAAACACTGAGGGATACAATTTTGGTGGCAGCTGGCTGCCAGGACTCCTTCCTTCACTGAGTTCTTATCCGAATGAATCGCTTACCTGGGGTAAATCTAAAGATTTTAATGTCGGTCTTGATCTCGGTTTCTGGAATAATCGCATTACTGCTACTTTTGAATGGTATCAGCGAACCCGGACGGATATGGTGACCGATGCTCGTGAATATCTGTTCCCGCCAACAGTGGGGACCGGAGGTGTCTTGCCATCAGTAAATATAGGAAAGGTGCGTTTCTCCGGGGTGGATTTCACTATAAGGCATAATAACACAATCGGTGATTTCAACTATGACCTCAGTTTCAATATAGGAACTTCTGAGAATAAGGTTCTCGACTGGGGTGATGAATCCTCTCTTCCGGAAGCTCAGCGTCGCAAAGGGAAACCGTATACTGTGAATTCCCTTTATGTTGCGGATGGACTTTTCCAGAGCTATGAAGAAATTGCGGCGTGGCCTGTGGATCAGGATGGTAAGCGCAATGCGACTCTTGCTCCCGGTGATATCAAATATCTGGATCAAGATGGCGATAATATCCTTACGGTAAACGACATGGTGTTTGTAGAAGATTCTTCTCTGCCTTCTGTGACATACGGTTTCGGTGTAGGTGGTAGCTGGAAAGGAATTCATGTGAACCTCGCTTTCCAAGGTGCCGGAGGTTACAACCAGTTGATTAATGAACTTTATACACTTGAGAACAATTCGTTACAGCGTTTTCAGGATTATCATTACACTGATTCATGGACGCCGGATAATCCAGGTGCAAGCTATCCAAGAATAAAATTCGCTTCTACGGGTGATAATAATCGTAGAAGAAGCACATATTGGGTTAAAAAGTGTAGCTTCTTGCGTCTTAAGGCTTTGACAGTAGGATATTCTATCCCAATGTCTATTCTGCGCAAAACGAAACTCACATCGGTTGATGTGAGTTTCCAGGCAAGTAATCTTTGCACATGGTCGTCGCTTCATAATATGGATCCCGAATCTCTTCGTGGTTATCCCTTGCAACGTTCATATGGATTTTCAATCGCTTTTGGTTTCTGATTCATAAGAAAATTAAAAAACATGAAAATAAACAAGATAACATATTTGGCAATTCTGACATGTGTGGTTGCAACATTTTCATCTTGTAACAGCATATTCAGGGACGCGCCTAATGACAAATTGTCGGAAAACCTAATCTGGGGCGATGAGAAATTGCTTGATGAATACACCGGCAGCTGGTATCATAACATGGATAACGGATTCACAATTCTTGTATCGACCATGATCAAAAACAATGGAGAGGAATTCGAGCCATGGTTTGGTGATCAGCTTACTGTGGGAAGACGCGACTGGTATCAGGCTGGTTATGGAGAAATATTGAAAGGATCGGCTACCATGATCAATGGCCGCAGCCGTCTGATATGGCAATCAGCTTATGAGCAGATCCGTTCAATCAATAAGCTTTTGGCTCATGAAGCTGAGCTTCCGGCTTCAATCCACGATCGGATTGTCGGGGAAGCACATTTCTTTAGAGCATGGTATTTTTATACATTGTTGCGTCGTTACGGCGGTGTGATGCTTGTTGACAGGGTTTTTGATCCGCTGGTTGAAACGGTGAAATATCCTCGAGCATCATATGAGCAGATGGTGGAGTTCATCACTAATGAGGCTTTTGAGGCTTCGAAACTCCTTCCAGTGGAACATGAGACTCGTAATGTCGGCCGTATTACCAAAGGAGCTGCTTATATGTTGATGGGCAAGACTTATTTCTGGGCAGCCGGCGTGCATTATCAGAATGCCGAGAAACCATATCTTGGATTTCCTGATGATCGCTCAGCTCAGATGCGTCGTCTTGCCGCCGAAGCTTATGATAAAGTTCTGGAATTGCATGAGTATGATCTTATGCCTGTGAATGGAAACACAGTCAGGGAGAAGGCGCTGAGTTATCGCAATATATTCCTGACCAAGAATTCGCAGGAATCTATCTTGGAATATCAGCATAATGATGACGGTGATTTCTCAACCGGGCTCGGTCATAAACTTGACCGCGATGCGGCACCCCCATCATTGACCGGTACGAACTGCGCGTATAATCCAACGCAAAATCATGTGGATGAATACCGCATGGCAAACGGTAAATACATAGATGAGGAAGGTTCGGGATATGATGAGGATCATCCTTATGATAACCGCGACACACGTTTCTATGCGAATATTCTCTATGATGGAGCTGAATGGGCTGGCAAGACTCTTGATATCCACGTCACGGTTGTTGATGGTAAGAATGTGGCGGGAGCAGATCTCACCCCTTACGGAACATCTACTACCGCTTCAGTTACGCGTACCGGATACTATATGGCGAAGTTCCTGCGTGAGAATCAACAAATCAACACCGACGAGACTTATGCGAGTTCACAGAATTATATAATCTGGCGTTTTGCAGAGTTGCTTCTCGACTATGCTGAAATCGATTGGTATGAGAACCGTGACGGCGACGCATTGCAGAAAATAAACAGTATTCGCAATCGTGTGGGAATGCCTTCGCTTCATACTGAAAATCGTGAAGATCTCTTCAAAGATATCCTCAATGAGCGCCGAGTGGAGTTGGCGTTTGAGAAAACCACATATTGGGATCTTTTGCGCCTTGGAATTGCTGAAGAGAAAATGCGGGGCGACAATAATCCTCTTTATCGCGTAAATATCATTCAAAGTGAGGATGGAACGAAACGCTACTCTTATTCTATAGTAAACGGGCGAAATACGAATATTCGTTACTTTGCACCGCAGCAATATTTCTGGCCTATCTCCTGGAGCGATGTGCGCTATCATGGGGTTGAACAGAATCCCGGATGGAGCGAAGTATAATATTAAGGCATTAGGTTTTAGCATTAGGCATTAGAAGATTTGCCTAAAGCCTAAAACCTAAAGCCTAAAAC
>DAWBVG010000306.1:0-2748 GCA_052279865.1 Muribaculaceae bacterium | reverse complement strand
GCGGGGTGGAGCAGTGGTAGCTCGTTGGGCTCATAACCCAAAGGTCGTAGGTTCGAGTCCTGCCCCCGCTACTAATAAACGCCGGCTTTCGAGTCGGCTTTTTTTATTTTATATTATGGAAATCGTTTACGAAGACAATCACATCATCATCGTCAACAAGCGTGCAGGAGAGATAGTACAGGGCGACAAAACCGGAGACACTCCCCTTTCAGAAATGCTCAAACAATACATTAAAAAGAAATACAACAAACCGGGGAATGTATTCTGCGGAGTTGTCCATCGTATAGATCGCCCCGTGTCCGGACTCGTGATATTCGCACGAACATCCAAGGCTCTTGAACGCCTTAACAAGATGCTCCGGGATGGTGAGATTCATAAAACTTACTGGGCGCTAATTGAAGGAAAACCGGACCGACCAGAAAAGACCCTTGAGAATTATCTTGTTTCAAACGGCAGAATAAATAAAACGTTTGTCACCGACAAAAATAATCCAGAAGCAAAGAAATCAATACTTCAATACAAAACAATAACCAACGGAGAAAGATACACATTACTCGAAGTCAATCTCCTTACAGGAAGGAAACATCAGATACGCGCCCAACTCTCAAACAACGGTAATCCGATCAAGGGCGACTTGAAATATGGAGCCAAAAGAAGCAATCCGGATGGAGGAATATCGCTCCAAGCACATAAGATTGAATTCATACACCCTGTATCCAAGCAACCCATCTCCATAGAAATCGCACCCCTTCCCGACATGCAAATTCTCCTCTCGTAATTAGGCTGTAGGAATTAGGAATTAAACATTTCACATTAAAAATTTCACATTAAAAATTTCACATTAAAAATTTCACATTAAAAAAAATGGCTCGCAAATGCGAGCCATTTTTATGTTCTCTGTTAGACTTGATTAGTCAGCGAGCTTGATTGTCACAGCGCGATCAAGGGGAGCACCCTTAGCACCGAAGTCAGTCAAGTTGTTTGCATCGATACGAGCATCAAGCTGATTCTCATCAACACCACACTTAACGAGGAACGCCTTAACAGTGTTTACACGCTGGTTGCGGAGACGAGTATTGATCTCATCGTTACCTGTGTAGTTGTCAGCCCAACCTGTAAGGATGTATTTCTGGTTAGGAGTATCCTTCATAACCTCAGCCATTGATTTGAGAATAGTCTTCTCGCGGCTTGAGAGTGTGTACTGGTTGATAGGATAGTAAACAGTTGCGAGACCTTCGCAGCTTACTTTCTCAACCGGACGTTTGAGGCACTCATCGAGCTGTTTCTGAAGGCTTGCGATCTTGGCATCAGCCTGAGCAAGACGTGCTACGAGAGCATCACCCTCAGCATCTGTGTATTTCCAAGTGGGGCAAACAGCAGTTGTCGGGCAATTCCAGTCTTTCTTGCCGAAGTGTACGTTAAGACCGGCAGAAAGCTGAAGATCCTGAGCGTAGTGGGGATTGTAAGCGCCACCCTCGTGGAAGAGCTGATAAGCAACGTCAACGAAGATATCTACATTTTTGCTAACAGCAAAGTTGTTCTGGAGACCAACGTTGATGAAGAGCGGAGTGCTCTTAGCTGAACGCCAGCGGAGATCAGCGCCATCATAAGCGCGACGGAAAGTGAACATAGCACCACCACCTCCGTGGAGAACTGCGTTGTAAACGCGACCGGGACGATAGCCACACCACCAATTGGTAAGGTTGATGAGAACATCGAACTCAGGTGATACTGCCTGCATCTTCTCAGGATAGTAACCATTGGGAAGTGCGGAGTCGTTCTGTTTGCGGAACATTCCCTTATACTGAGTAGCGCCCTTAGTCATAAGATACTGCCCACCGAAACGGAAACCGAAGGTAGGAGTAACCCATTTACCAAAGTAAAGACCTGCATTGCCACCAAAACGGTTTTTCAACTCAGCATGGATGTTATCCTTTGCAAAGAGGATGTTAGAACCACCCTGAACTGTCATAAACCAGTTGTCTGTAGCCTTGTTCATAAGGTAACCCTGTGAGCAATCCTCAACATAAGTCACCTCCTGCGCATTGGCGCTAAAAGCACCTGCAGCCAGAACAGCGAGAGTAAATAATACACTTTTCTTCATAAAACAACAAATTAATTAATTTATATAATTGTCTTTAATTTAGGCGTTTATAAAAGAACTAACAAATCATATGCAATGTCGAACTGTTAATTTTCACATTTGCATTGTTAAATTCGAATTGCAAAGTTAGTACTTTTTTACATATAAACACTACTTTCCTAAAAAATGTTTAATATTTTTTAATACATTTTCCGTATTGTATCCAAATTTTTCATCAAGAACCTTGGCTGGTGCAGATGCTCCGAAGCGCTCCATTCCCATGAATTTGTATTCGCCGCCGTTAAGCAGAGGATAAAGCGTTGCGGGCAGTCCGGATGTCAAACCAAAGAGTTTCACACCGGCTGGAATAACACTGCGACGATACTCCTCGCTCTGGCTGTTGAAGAGACCAATTGAAGGAACAGATACAACGCGTGCGTTGATGCCTTCCTCCTTTAATGCTTCAGCAGCATGCACGAGAAGAGCCACATCGCTACCGTTTCCAACCAGAACCACATCCGGATTCTCAGCCTCTACTACAACATAACCGCCTTTGGCAGCTTTTTTGGCTTCTTCACGACGGTTTTCACCGGGAAGATCCTCGAGATTCTGGCGTGAGAAGATGAGAATTGACGGCGTATGGATATTCTCCATCGCGAGTTTAT
>DAWBVG010000305.1:0-5168 GCA_052279865.1 Muribaculaceae bacterium | reverse complement strand
GCGCGATCCGCACCCTTAAGATCAGCTCCTGAAAGAATAAATCCGAGATATGTCTTATCTATAAGCCTAAGGTCTTCAGGGGTAAGACTTGTATCTTTATCCTTATTATCATATACTTGCTTAACACGAGACCATAACCGTTCGTTAAGCATGATGTTAGATGAATGTTCCGACAATGCCGGGGTAACTCTTGCAAGAACATCCATAATTTCAGGATCCCCTGAAGCACTTTCCAGATTGCTCAAAGCAAGAAGAGATCTATTGAGAACCTGTCCACTTCTGTCGAGAGCTACTATGGTATTTTCAAAAGTAGGCACACTTCGTTGATTGGTAATCGCATCTATCTCTTGATTCTGCAATTTGATTCCTTCAAGAACGCCTTCTTCAAACTGAGCCGGAGTCAATTTAGACAACGGCATAGTGCCAAAAGGCAACTTCGAGCCTTCAATCAATGGATTTGATACAGAGCCGACTGCCGAGGCTGCAAATGTAACCATTGTCAACGCCGTTAATGATTTGATAAAATAATTCATATTATACCTATATTTTTTAGTTCCTATTGTAAATAGTGCAAAAAGCGCACCAATACATTTGCAAATATACAAATTATTCCTTTCTCCAATTTGATTTTCTTCTAATTTTATGTAATTTTGTTTTTGGAATAGAGGTCGTTTAATCATGCTCATAAAGTATAAATTCAAAATGAAACAAAAGCAAAAGATAATCCTTTCAATTTTTCTTGCAATTGCCCAAATCCTCCTGGGTATTTTACAATTGATATTTTATGATGGAGTCCACGAAGTCTTTATAGGCATTTTCTTCATTGTTTTTGGATTATGTAACTTTATCTCACTTCCAAAATTGCATAAAACCTTATAACATACAATAAATTATGGATACTAAACAAGTCTCAAAGGTATATTTCTGTCCGCGCATCACTGCCGACAATCTCATCAAAGTCTATCAATCCCTTGGACGTGAGGCAAAAGGCAGAGTGGCAGCAAAACTCTCCACCGGAGAAGCCGGCAATCCCAATCATCTCAGCACAGATGTAATCAAAAAACTTATACATCTCACCGAGGCAACAATCGTGGAATGCAACACAGCCTATGAGGGACGCAGATGCAATGCCGCAGACCATCTCCAGACTGCTGCAGAACATGGATTCATCGCAATTGCTGAGGTAGACATAATGGATGCAAATGGTGAGATATCTCTTCCGGTAAGAAACGGTAAACACCTTAAAGAGAATTTCATCGGTAAAAACTGGAAAGATTACGACTTTACCATGGTTCTATCCCACTTCAAAGGCCACCCCATGGCTGGTTTCGGAGGAGCATTGAAGAATGTTGCCATTGGCATGGCTTCTTCTGCCGGCAAGGCATGGATTCATACAGCCGGAAAATCAAAAGATGTTCCCGTAGATTGGGAAAACGTTCCGCCACAGGAAGATTTTCTTGAATCAATGGCAGAAGCATGCGAATCTGTATTTGACAAGGCGGGAGACAATATTCTTTTTATTAATGTTGCCAATAACCTTTCCGTTGATTGCGACTGTGTTGCAGAACCAGAATCAGTCAAAATGGAAGACATAGGCATCCTGGCTTCTCTCGATCCCGTGGCATTGGATCGCGCATGCGTAGATATGGTTTACAACTCTCCCGATCCCGGCAAATCACATCTGATTGAGCGTATGGAATCACGCAATGCAATGCATATCCTTGACTATGCTGAGAAATTAGGTCTTGGTTCTCAGAAATATGAAATTATTAATGTAGAACCTGTTGGAGTTGATGCTGCATTCTGATTTTGATTCTCCCGTGATATTGATGTGTGGAATCAGTGGATCGGGCAAAACATATTTTTCAAAAAAACTTGAAGAGAAAGGCTATAAACGCCTTTCTCTTGATGAACATATCTGGAGCCTTTATGGCTCCGGATTTTCATCATTTCCATCCGAACGCAGGAAGCTAATCTTTATGCAGGCTGCTAAAGAGATGGATCAACAACTTGCCGAATCTATTGATAAAGGTGAAAAAGTTGTATTGGACTCTACTATGTGTAAGAGAATAAAACGGGAAAGAACTCTTGCCCTTTGTCGCGAGCATGGCGTAGAACCTATCTTCATCTACCTTGAAACCCCTCTCCCACTCCTCAGCGAACGTCTCTCCCGACGTAGAGGCACAGGACCCAACGATCAGATAGTGTCTCCCGAAGACCTCTCCTCTTTCTATTCCAATTTTGAGCCGCCGCTACCATCCGAGCCACACATAGTTGCTACAGATCTTATGTAATTTAAGTCGAAATGAATTGGAATATAAAGACAGATTCTTCATTGGTCTATGGGCTTATAATTATACTCTTTGGTGGAATCCTTTCTGCTTGCTCTGACAGCAAGGTCGAAAAACAACTTTTACAAGCGGAATCGTTTATAATCACACAACCGGATTCTACTGTTGCGATATTGGCTCATATGGATACGACACACATGTCAGAAAGCCAGAAAGCAAGACAGGAATTGCTATACCTGTACACTCAATTAATTTATGGCTGTCAGATTCCGCTTGATTCAGCGCAAATTTCTAAAGGAGACAACACATTTGCAGGAAAACTCAACAAAGATGAAATAAAATGGCTAATTGTAAAATCCGCGGAAGCGAAACGCACAGGTAACCCGGTGGCTCGTATTGAATTGCTGAAAGATGCTGAATTCATGGCTATACAATTGAACGATACCTTTGACCTTGGAATCATATATCTTTTCCTATCAAAGGTGTATGAACAAGGATTTAACGGAACCGTAAGTAAGTATTATGCTGATAAATCTGTTGCCATATTCAAGGATCTAAAATGGCAGAACAAAATCCGTGACGCCCGTATGGCAATTGTTGGGGCGTATTGCGTGCAACGAGATTATAAATCTATGCTCGACTCTTTAATTGCCATGCAACCGGAGGTAATGGCTAATGCTTCCGACAGTTATAAATTGTTTTTCCTTGACCAACTGGCGAGGAGCTACGACTCGAATGGGCAGTCAAGAAAAGCGATAGAAATCTGGCATTCCATAGGTAAGGGTAAAGATGTTTCTGCCAATACTCTTGCCCATTGGGCAAATGCCTATTATCACGTTAATGAGCTTGACAGCGCGTATATGATGATCCAATATGCCAAGAAACTACCACATAATACCACCGACGAAGTTCTTTGCCGTAATGTGGAATATGATATTCTTAAACAAATGGGACGTAATGATGAACTGGCAAGAATAGATAGTCTGCGCAATATAGCTGCAACAAATACTATGAATGAACGACGGCTTGAAGAAAGCAGTCTTGCCCTTAATCTGAAATATGATTCCGCAACCCGAAAAGCTTGGATTGACACAGCAGACGCACGAAACCGCTCAAACATTGCCATATTCATCACTGTAATTGCAATAATCATATTTATCTCGCTTTATGTATTTTTGAAAAAGAGAAACAAGTTACTTCGGCTTGAACATGAAAACGATATACTGAAAATCAAAACGATGCAGGACAATCTATTTAAAAGCAACTCACTAAATAAAGATATGTCCTCAAAAATATCCGAACTTTTCCAAACCCGTTTCAATTTTATTGACAGTCTCGCCGCAACCTATTTCGAGAGTAAGGATACAGGGCAAGAGCAGAAACGCATTTATTCAGATGTCAAGACAGCATTATCGAACTTTGGAACGAAAGGAGCAATAGATGAATTGTCGGAAATTGTAAATGGTTATAAGAATAATCTCATGGAGCATTTCAAAGCAGATTTTCCAAAAATGGCTGCATCTCAATATAGACTTGCGCTCTATCTTTTCTGCGGATTCTCATTACCTGCAATCAGCATTTTCACTGATACTGAATTAAGAAATATCTACGTGTATAAATCTCGTCTTAAATCGGTAATTTCAAAAAGCGACTCACCTCTAATAAACGATTATCTTCAATATTTTGAGTAATGTGCCCATGCTGTTAGACAATGTAAGAAATTAAATTTTACATCTATTGATTTTCAACGCCTTACATCTCAAAATGTAAGGCGTTGTAGTTTGTTGGCGGCAAATTTAGAAATATCTTTGCAACAAAAATCAATTTATAAAATTTATAAAATGGCTAAGAAACTATTATCATTGGCGCTGACGTTAATATTCGTCTTACTCGCAAAGGCTCAGCAACCATTGCCGCTCAATCCGGATGTAAGACACGGTGTGCTTCAAAACGGGTTAACATATTACATCCTTCATAACGAACAACCAAGAAACCGGGCTAACTTCTACATTGCCCAGAAAGTTGGTTCTGCCCTTGAAACTTCTGAGCAATGTGGACTCGCACATTTCCTTGAACACATGGCGTTCAATGGGACTAAGCATTATCCGGGTGATTCCATGTTACGCTATCTCGAATCAAAGGGTATCCGCTTCGGTGCAGATGTGAACGCATACACAGACTATGAGGAAACAATATACAACATCGATAATGTTCCGACCGACAACACTGTTCTCATGGACAGTGTCCTTCTCGCATTGCGCGACTGGAGTTGCGATCTTCTACTTGAAGATGCAGAAATAGATGCGGAGCGAAAAGTCATTCAAGAGGAATGGCGTATGCGCAATGATCCTTCATTCCGGTTCCGTTCGGCAATGGCACCCAAAATATTTTCCGAACCCCAATATCATAAAACTCCTATTGGAACAATGGATGTAGTGATGAACTTCCCTTATAAGGCACTTCGTGATTACTATCACAAATGGTATCGTCCGGATCTGCAAGGAATAATTGTTGTGGGCGACTTCGATGCAGACGTGATGGAGAAAAAAGTAATGGAAATGTTTTCAGACATACCTGTGCCGAAAGATGCCGCTCCACGCGAATATGTCAGAGTAAGGGATAATGACCAACCGTTGTTCTTCGCATTTGAGGATCCGGAGTTGAAAAACGCTCGTGTGGATTTTCAGATTAAATTCGATAAGATACCTTTAGAGTATCAGAATACAGATGCGGCATTCATTAACTCCATAATGCAGTATATCATAACCGATATGATCAACACACGTCTTTATGACCATACTCTCGATGCGAATTGCAAGTATGCCAATGCCGGAGTATATTTCGCTGACATGTATCCCTCCAAAACAAAAGGGATTT
>DAWBVG010000304.1:0-2052 GCA_052279865.1 Muribaculaceae bacterium | reverse complement strand
CACATGAATTCCACTCCTTCTTTCACAGCATCTTCGTATTCGGAACGAAGGGCTCGCATCTCGTTGATGGTTTTCCGATATGCCACCACAACTTTGCGGCATCCAAGTCTTAATGCCGTGCGGGCAGAATCCATGGCGGTGTTTCCACCACCAATCACATACACAACATCGCCATCGCCAACCGGCACTTCGCTGCGGTCGATGTGTCCCGAATTCCAGAGCTGCACGCGACGCAGGAAGGGGAGTGCTTGTTTCACACCGGGATGGTCCATACCCTCTATGGGCAGTTTCTTGGGGAGTCCGGCACCTGTGCCAATGAAGATGGCATCGAACCCTTTTGCGAAAAGATCATCTATGGTTGCGTCTTCACCAATCGTGAATCCCAAATGGAATTTCACTCCGAGTGCCTCGATCTTGCGTATCTCCCTGCGGACAACTTCCTTAGGCAATCTGTATTCCGGTATTCCGTAGAGCAAAACACCTCCGGCTTCCTGCTCCATCTCGAAGATTTCCACGTTAAAACCTTTCCGGGCAAGGTCACCGGCTATGGTCAGACCTGCAGGACCGCTGCCGATCACAGCCACGCTGCCTTTTGTTTTCTCCGGAATATTATCATGGTTGAGCCCCGCTTCGCTGTCGAAATCGGCAACAAACCTTTCAAGTTTACCAATATTGATATGTTGCCCTTTCTTTGCAAGAGCGCAGTTGCCTTCACATTGCCGTTCGTGCGCACAGACGCGCCCACATACAGCCGGCAGATTGCTGCGACTGCGGATAATCTCAATCGCATTGCCGAAATTGCCCTTTGCAAGTTCGCCAATCCAGTCTGGGATGTCGTTGGCAATAGGACAACCCTTCTTGCATCCCGGCACCTTACATCCGAGACAACGTTGTGCTTCCCTGATAGCCTCCGCGAGTGTATAGTTCTGTGATACCTCTTTGAATTGTTCCATAACGTAACTTAACGTTGCACTCTTCCGTTGGCTGATCCACCGGCAAGCGCTTCCACTTCTTCAACTGAAACGAGGTTGAAATCTCCGTTTATTGTCTGTTTAAGGGCAGAGGCGGCTACTGCAAATTCAAGAGCCTCGCCCTGTGTCGGTTTTGTCAACAGTCCATAGATAAGACCTCCGGAGAAAGAATCTCCACCGCCAACGCGGTCGATAATAGGATTGATATCATAACGTTTTGATTCATAGAAATCTTTGCCATCATATATCATCGCCTTCCACCCGTTGTGAGTTGCAGAGAACGATTCGCGCAGAGTTGAAGCGACGTAACGGAATCCGAATTCCTGAGCCATTGCCTTGAATATTCCCTTATATCCTTCAGCTCCGGTATCACCCGCTTCCACATCCGCTTCCGGTTTGAAACCAAGACAAAGTTCCGCATCTTCTTCATTGCCGATGCAAACGTCAACATATTTCATGAGCGGACGCATTATGCTCTGAGCTTTTTCCTTAGTCCAAAGTTTTTTGCGGAAATTAAGGTCTACCGATACCGTTACGCCATGTCTTTTTGCTGCCTCACATGCAAGACGCGTAAGTTCGGCAGCCTTATCGGAAATGGCGGGAGTTATGCCGCTCCAGTGGAACCATGTAGCATCTTTCATAATCTCGTCGAAATCGAAATCAGAAGGATCCGCTTCCGCAATTGAAGAATGAGCGCGATCGTAAATCACCTTTGACGGACGCATTGAGGCTCCCGTCTCACAGTAATATATGCCTACGCGATCGCCTCCGCGTGCAATGTAACGAGTGTCTACGCCATAACGACGAAGAGCATTCACAGCAGCCTGACCGATTTCATGAGCTGGAAGTTTCGTGACGAAAAAAGCGTCAAGCCCATAATTGGCGCAGCTCACAGCCACGTTTGCCTCGCCACCGCCCCAGATGGCATCGAAACTGTCTACCTGAACAAACCTTTTGTTTCCTTCCGGAGAAAGGCGAAGCATAATCTCGCCGAGTGTTACTATCTTTGACATAATACGTATGTTGAAATTTTTATATTATTTAAGTTTCGCAAGTTTCAACTTAAAGTTTAAGAGTTTAT
>DAWBVG010000303.1:0-2482 GCA_052279865.1 Muribaculaceae bacterium | reverse complement strand
TTAGGCTTTAGGTTTTAGGCTTTAGGTTTTAGAAAGCTTCGCCTAATATGTCTAATGCCTAACGCCTAATGCCTAATGCCTAATGCCCACAACGTTGGGAACTATAAGGTTAATAATCGTGTCGGGATCGACACGATGTTCGCCATCAAAATCATGATACTGCGAGAAATGCTGAAGATATTCATCCTTGCAGTTAACCACAGTGTCGCGAGTGCCGAAGAAAGCGGTGACAAGTTCGGGAGAATCCTTGCGTCCATTAAAGATACCGAACTTGGGATCAAACTGCTTTGCCTCCATGGTCTCGAATTTCTTCACGAGCTTGGCTGTAACCTCAAAATCTGTGGCACCATCCCTACGCGGTGTATGAAACGGCAATCTCTGACCTATTTTCTCTTTAAGATGCACCGATGTATGAAACGACGGATTTATCAGCAGACGTCTCCACCCCTTGAAAAGCTGAGCATAAAGCCCACCCATCGATGTGCCTACGATGACGTCATCGGGATCAAGGGTCTCGGCAAGCTTCTTCAATGCCGTCATGGCAAGTTCCGGCTGCACAGGTATGTCGGGAGCCACAACCTCATAGGAGGATGGGAGCGAACGGTCGAGACGTCTGGCGGTAGCCGATTGTCCCGAACTTCCCAACCCATGTAAATATACAACTTTCATATGACCTTACAAAACTTTTAACCGTCAACTCTCGCTTGCGATAGTTGACTCATTTACAAAATTAGTATTAATTTTTGGAATCATTTGGCTATGAGAGAGAAAATTTGTAATTTCGCGCCAAGGTCAAATCCATATTTTAATATAAACTATATACCCCACATGAGTTTTATTTCTGAGAGAGTGAATAATCTCGCGGCATCAGCCACTCTGGTGATGTCGCAGAAGAGTGCCGAACTGCGTGCCGCCGGTGTAGACGTGATCAATATGTCGATAGGCGAGCCTGATTTCAACACCCCGGAATTCATCAAAGAGGCAGCAAAGGAAGCCATTGCTGCCAATTTCTCACACTATTCCCCCGTCACAGGTTATCTTTCGCTGCGTGAAGCCATCTGCGAAAAACTGGAACGAGAGAACGGGCTTCATTACACTCCCGCTCAGATTGTGGTTGGCAACGGAGCAAAACAGGAACTCTGCAACGCTCTCCTCGCCACTGTCAATCCCGGTGATGAAGTGGTCATTCCGGTTCCGGCATGGGTAAGCTACGTAGAAATGGTCAAACTCGCAGAAGGAAAACCAGTGCTGGTCTATGCCGGAGTGGATCAAGACTTCAAAATTACTCCCGATCAACTCGAAGCAGCCATCACTAAGCGCACCCGTGTGGTAATGTTTAACTCCCCCTCCAACCCTACGGGCAGTGTATACACAAAAGAGGAACTTGCCAGCATCGCGGAAGTGCTTGAGCGTCATCCCGACGTTCTAATTCTCGCCGATGACATCTACGAGCATATCAACTATGTTGGCGGAGCACCGAGCATATCTCAGTTTGAAAGCCTTAAAGATCGCATGATCGTGGTAAACGGAGTGTCAAAAGCCTATGCCATGACAGGCTGGCGCATCGGTTATCTTGCCGCTCCTTTAGAGATTGCAAAAGCTTGCTCCAAACTTCAGGGACAATACACCTCCGGAGTTTCATCCATTGCCCAGAAAGCGGCAGAGGCGGCATACCGCGGACCTCAGGAATGCGTGGAAGAGATGCGGCAGGCATTTGAACGTCGTCGCGACCTTATCGTATCGCTTGCCAAAGAGATTCCGGGATGGATAGTAAACAAACCGGAAGGAGCGTTCTATCTTTTCCCTGAAGTATCGTCATACATAGGAAAGAGATATGGCAATCAGGAAATAAAGACTTCTGGTGATTACGTTTTATATCTCCTGGAAGAGGCTCATGTAGCAGCAGTTGACGGAGATGCATTCTGCGCCCCCGGATATCTTCGACTCTCCTATGCCACTTCGGAAGACAACATCCGCGAAGCGATGCGTCGCATCCGTGTTGCTTCGGAAAAACTTCTCTGATTTCCCAAAAACAATTCATAAATAAGATTCCCATTCGATATTCCCGGGTGAATATCGAATGGGAATCTTATTTAAATCGGCAAATGTAGGAATATAACAATATGAACCAACCTCGAAGCCTTCGTGTTTTAGTATTGACTTCAAGTCTTATTAAAATTATAAACTTATAAAAAAATCAAACTATGTTAAACACTGATTATAAATTCGGTGAGGTGTTCCCTCTTGCATCTCAGGTTGAGAAAAACGATTTAAAGGTTGAGTTCAAAGATATCATGAACAATAATAACGGTGGCATTGCATTGCTCGCATTCAGCGCCGGTCTTGATCTTGCCAAGCATCTGGCCCCGGCAGAAGTAATGGTCTATCTGGTTGAGGGTGAAATCATCTTTACGATGAACGACAATCCCCTACACTTACATAAGGGAGACTTCCTGCTTATGGGCAACGGCGTTCCTCATTC
>DAWBVG010000302.1:0-8389 GCA_052279865.1 Muribaculaceae bacterium | reverse complement strand
GTCTATAGGTTTGCGGTGGCATATTTTCTGCTTTTATGCATAACTTTCAAGAATATCAAAAGCCGTTCATGGCGAGATGAACTCACCCTTTTTATCAGCGGCATCTGTGCCGGTTCGCTATATTTCATCACGGAGAACTATGCCTTGAGGTTGACTACAGCCGGAAATGTTTCGTTGCTTGCGTCAATATCTCCGCTGTTTACTACATTTCTGATGGCAATAGTGTTCAAGCAGAAGATTCAGACAGGAGTGCTGATAGGTTCCGGCGTCGCAATAGCCGGTGTTGCCTGCATAATTCTCAGCAATGGCACGGGACTTGAGTTTCGTCCGCAAGGTGATTTGCTTGCACTCGCTGCAGCTTTATGCTGGGCAATATATACTATTGCCGTGCGGCGTGTTATTCCCCTCTACACATCATTGTTTATTACACGCAAGTTGTTTTTCTATGGTGTAATAACCGCGTTGCCACTTCTTTTTATTCAAAAGGAGCCGTATCATCTTGCGCTTCTATTTGATCTTCATCAGCCTGAATATCTGCTAAACTTCTTGTTCCTTGTGCTGATGTGTTCAATTTGTTCGTACCTCATATGGAACGAGACGATGAAAAAACTTGGATCCGTAACGGCAAACAATTACCTTTATCTCCAGCCTCCAATCACAATGATTGCCGGATATTTCTTTCTTGGAGAAAAGATTTTCCTGCTCGGTTACATTGGATGTGCCTTAGTCATCGGAGGTCTTATCATATCCGATAAATGGAAAGGCTCGATCTGGTTCAAGAAAAAATGAATTCTCCCAAGACATAAGAATAATCTACCACAGTGCCTCCTTTGCCGTAGAAGAAGATTAGAAGTACTGTTTCATAAAACAATTCTTATTCCAGAATATGCGCCCTGCGCATCGCTCGTTTGCCAACACTTCTTAAATTCAAGAGGTCATTAAATTTGCCAATCCTATTACTGAGGGATTGATATTGATTCTGCAAATGCGTTTAAATAGAGAAATGTATCACGTCCTGGCGGAAGTGGCGTCATCGGTGAAAGTATGAGCAAAAGGCCTTGAGCGCACAGTTCGAAATCGTGGGCGCTTGGTTTTTCCCGTTCTCCAAATGGAACGTTTGACAGTAAGATTATCTTTCCATTGGTTTGTTCGCATTGACGCCTGACTGATTTCTCTTCGGGCGAGATAAATGGTGAAACTAACACTCCTCCATTTTCAGCGAGATGCTTCCAACGACGATGCTTGTTCGCTTTTAGAATGTCTGAATCAGATCGGTGAATCACCACGGGTGCCTTAAAAGGATTATCCAACAGCTGCAAGTTGCCATAGGCTTGCCAAAGACGGCCTCCAATCTCTATATTATTTATACGACGGAAAAAATCAGGGTTGAAACGCCGGATCAACAAACGATATGGATTTTGCCTAATATACTCAATTATCGTGGATAGGCGATGATGCGGTCGCAAATACCGATCATGGAAATCCTGAGTAAAAACGTGTTCCAACATTGGGAATTCCGCTCTTATCAACTGCCCGCACTTCACCTTCATCATTCCAATATAATTCCCGAGCACCCGAGGAAGATATTCTCGGGCAAAGATGGCAAAATGAATATGGTCAGGCATGATTACATATTGCAGCGGTTGCAGAGAAGAGCAAAGATTAGGAAAATTCAGAATTTGCGATTCTATAATCTCGCCGATGCGAGATCTCTCTATCACTGGTTGTTCCAAACTTCCGAGAATCCGGCTGAAATTAGGGCATCCCGGTGCTTTGCAAATAGTAATATGGTAGATGCATCTGCTTTTATAATCATGCTTTGGATCGCGACCCATAATTCCCCGATTTAGTAGTTATTGATATTTATAGTTTATCGAAGATGAAGCGGAAATCCAAATTACTCTACTTTTATCGCCGCAAGCGGCTCATGCGGAAGACGAATCTGTCTGAGATGGTTTCAATTGCAAAATATCCCAAAATATTCGTCACTCGCACAGCCCGCTTGCGGGAGTCTTTGGAATCCTTAGAATCTTCTTAAATGCAAATTTAAGAATTATTTTCCAGAAAGCTAACATCGTGAATTCAAATATCGAGTGAAGCACCAAGCCCGACAATGCTCTAGTAAAAGAGCTGAACCTCTCGCCCCTCGGTAAGCCGGAATTATAAAATTATAATGCATCATAACCCTCCGGGACTGTCGCGTCGTTGATTTTCCACTCGCCATCAGATTTTATCATAGAAAATGTTGTTGAACCGATATGTCCCATATCTGACCAATTAACAATCACTGTGTTGTTTGCGCCGGCTGCGATAGATATAATTTTTGAAGGAGAGTCATCGCCATCTTGTATACCCGATCTCAAAAGCCATGTTGCGTAACCTACGGTGTCAAAGTCATTGGCTTTCTCCAAACGCTGAATAAAATCTGCAGTACAAATGTCAGCAATATTAAAATCCGGATCTTTTGCCGTCTCAAATACCAAATTTTCATACAATTGCTTGATTTTTGCTTCAATTGAGGGGAACTGATTTATAAATGAGTTTTCGCCGCCTTTTATAAATATCGTGCTCGGTTCTCTGAAAGTTATCGGAAGGTAACAACTAAAGCTTTTCTTTTGAGGAGTATAATATTTAACGCGGAATTTAGGCAACTCATTTACAAGTCTTAATGCCTCCCGATTGACAGCCTCGTTTTTGCTCTGGCGCCGAAAAATTGTCGGGTCGCTGATTGAGCCGTCCGGATGAACGATAAATCTAACTAATACTCTTTCGCTACCCTTGAATCCTTCTGGAATACGGATATTCTCCTCAATCCATTCTTTGAGTTTTCCATTGCCTCCGGGAAACTCGAAGTAAGTGTCAGTGTTCGCGCAAATTTTTCGTGTTTTTGTTTTTATTTGTGCAAGAGTTTCGGACGATACTGTCAGAAAGATGGCGCGATTTCCATACTCGTCGTTTTTTACCTCTGCCTTATGAATGGAGTCGGTCGATACCAGTCCTGGGTGTGCCCCCTGAATCCATTCGTTGTTGAAATAGAAGAATTCGGTTTCGTCGTCCAGAGTAAGTGGGAACTGAATTTCCCGGACAATGGTGTCGTTCACGCAGTAATTCTGCGCGAACGTAATGCACGACTGAACGACAATCAAGGAAATTAAAAATATTTTTTTCATATGGTATGAGGTTTTTCTTTACTATAATCTTGTGAATCGGTCGAACTCTTTGCGCCCGCAAAGTTAGCAAGGGTAAATAGGTTTGGTCTTAACAAATGTATAGACCGCCTTATTTTTATGATGTCCGTGTTTGAATTTTTTTGTCAGTTCTCGTCTGATACTGCTAAATGGTTAGGAGTAAGGTGAGATCTAAAAAATCAAGAAATGAGTTTAACTGCGGCGGCTTGTATTATACGTTAGTAACTTTAAAGAAAATGCAATCTATGAATTGCGGAATTCTTTGGGCGACATGCCGGTTAGTTTCTTGAAGTATTTGCCGAAGAATGATTGGGATGGGAAATTCAATTCGTAGGATATTTGCTGAATGTTTAGATTGGAGGATTTCAACAGTACCTTAGCCTCAAGAATGACGAATCGCTCAATCCATTCAACAGCTGTGTAACCTGTCTGGCTCTTCAAAGTGCGGGAAAGATGCTTCGGTGTGACCTCAAGTTTCTGCGCGTAGAAATCAAGAAAACGCTGCTGCTTGAAATGCTGCTGGGCAAGAATGAGGAACTGGTCGGACATTCTGCCTTGATTGGTCATGACCTCGTCTTTATAAGGCTCGTACCATTTGTATACTGTGCGGAATATGAAGGAAGTCAGTTCGAACAGAAATGCCTGCGATCTGTAAGGATTCTCTTTATCGGCGATTATTACTCTACATTGCTCGAAAAAACTATCAATCTCCGGAAGTGTATCAGCTTGGATCCCGGCAACTGAATGACGTGACATTATGGTATAAAGCGGCATGTTGCTCATAAATAGGAAAAGATTGTCGCGAAACCTTTTCGACATTACGAGTATTGAAGCTTTAAAATCGGCACTGATATATTTAGGTTGAAGAATCTGAGAATTTTCAACTGTTACCAATGCCGGCGATTTAATATCATGATTTATGAGATTTATATCAGCAACACATTCACCACTTTTGACAAAGATCCAAGTCGATGCGGAAAATTTAACAGGCTCGTTTATTGAAGTGAGGATTTGGGGTCCAATATTTTCCAATACCCAAAAATCTTGATTGAGAATTGTGGGCACATCTTCGGGAAGATCGATATTATAATTATAACCGTAATTCATAAATATTTGATTATTAGGGTAGATTTAAACACCTTCTTATATCGGGTCCTGTATCTCCATTACAAATTTAATTAATAATTACTTTATATCCAAATGTTGCAAATGCTTCAATCATTATTAATAACGAATGAAAGAATCGGATTGCAGCGAGAAATAATAATTAATGTTGCCCGACATTTTTATTTTCAAATATTTTGTGCGATATTTGCAGTCGGAAAGTTGTCAAAACAGACAACTTTTTAAAATTATTCATCAGGCAAATTATCCATATTGATAACTTTAAAATTTATATGTCTTCAAAAATCTACAGTTATGATGAAGCTTATGAAGCTTCTTTGAAATATTTCAAGGGTGACGAACTGGCTGCCCGAGTGTGGTCGAGCAAGTATGCCTTGAAAGATTCAGACGGCAACATTTATGAGCTTACCCCTGACGACATGCACCATCGCATTGCCGGAGAACTTGCACGCATCGAACAGAAATATCCCAATCCTATGAGTGAAGAGGAGATATTTTCTCTTTTGAAGGATTTCAAATATATCGTTCCGCAGGGAAGTCCGATGGCGGGAATCGGGAATAACTATCAGGTTGGATCGTTGTCTAACTGTTTTGTAATAGGACTCGACGGACATCCTGATTCATACGGCGGCATAATCCGCATTGATGAGGAGCAGGTTCAGCTCATGAAAAGAAGAGGTGGCGTAGGACATGATTTGTCGCATATTCGTCCCAAGGGCAGTGCTGTGAAAAATTCAGCTCTGACTTCTACCGGACTTGTGCCTTTCATGGAACGTTATAGCAACAGTACCCGTGAAGTTGCTCAGGACGGACGTCGCGGAGCCTTGATGATGACTGTGAGCATTCAACATCCCGACGCCGAAAATTTCATCGATGCAAAGATGACGGAAGGAAAGGTTACCGGAGCGAATGTATCTGTGAAGATTGATGATGATTTTATGAATTCAGTAGTGACGGGAAAACCTTATATCCAGCAATTTCCGGTGAAGAGCGAGAATCCTGTCGTTACTCAAGAGATAAATGCTTCCGAATTGTGGAATAAGATTGTGCATAATGCATGGAAGAGCGCCGAGCCGGGCGTGCTGTTCTGGGATACTATCCAGCGCGAGTCTGTGCCCGACTGCTATTCGGACCTTGGATTCGAGACTGTTTCAACCAATCCGTGCGGCGAAATTCCTTTGTGTCCCTACGACAGCTGTCGCCTTGTTGCCATCAACCTTTACAGCTATGTGAAGAATCCTTTCACGCCTCAGGCTGAGTTTGATTTCGAGCTTTTCCGTAATCATGCTGGCAAAGCCCAGAGAATAATGGATGACATCATCGATCTTGAGATGGAAAAGATCGACACTATCATAGCCAAGGTTGAAAAAGACCCCGAAACTGATGAGGTTAAAAGCACAGAGCTTAACTTGTGGAAAAAAATCCGCACCAAAACTCTAAAAGGAAGGCGAACGGGCTGCGGCACGACCGGTGAAGGGGATATGCTTGCCGCTCTCGGTTACAGATACGGCACTCCCGAGGCGACAGCATTTTCTACCAACGTTCACAAAGAACTTGCCCTCGCTTATTATTCCTCTTCTGTGGATATGGCTGTGGAGCGTGGTGCCTTTGAAATATATGATGCAGAACGCGAGAAAAATAATCCTTTCATAAGTCGCATTCGAGAGGCGGATCCCGCACTATACGAACGGATGGTCAAGAATGGTCGTAGAAATATTGCGTGTCTGACAATCGCACCCACCGGAACCACATCGATAATGACGCAGACGTCATCCGGTATAGAGCCGGTCTTCCTCCCGGTATACAAACGTAAGAGGAAAGTGAATCCGTCTGATGAGAATGTACGCATTGATTTTGTGGATGAAGTGGGAGATGCCTTTGAAGAATATATCGTTTATCATCATAAGTTCCTTGAATGGATGAAGATAAACGGTATTGAAAAGAAGGATAACATGAGTGCCGAAGAAATAGAGGAACTCGTGAAGAAATCTCCTTACTATAAAGCCACCAGCAATGATGTTGACTGGATGGAGAAAGTAAGGATGCAGGGGGCAGTGCAGAAATGGGTTGACCATTCTATCAGTGTCACAATCAATCTTCCTTCGGATGTTACAGAAGAACTGGTTGGCAATCTATATGTCGAGGCATGGAAGGCAGGTTGCAAGGGATGCACAGTATATCGTGACGGATCCAGGAATAATGTTCTTGCGGCAGTCACTCCAACCAAGGCTCCGCTTATTGCTACTCCGGAGCATATAATGAAGCGTCCGGTCGAACTTGAAGCGGATGTTGTCCGTTTTCAAAATAATAAGGAAAAATGGATTGCATTTGTCGGACTTGTCGATGGTCAGCCTTACGAGATATTTACCGGACTTGCAGATGATGAAGATGGAATTTTCTGTCCCAAAAGCGTGAACCATGGTAAGATCATCAAGGCTATGGATAGCGACGGAAAGAAGAGATACGACTTCCAGTTTATCAACAAACGCGGCTATAAGACCACAATCGAGGGATTGAGCGAGAAATTTAATCCCGAATTCTGGAACTACGCGAAATTGATTTCCGGAGTGTTGCGCTATGGCATGCCTATTGATCAGGTGCTCAAACTTGTCGGAGGTCTTGAACTTGACTCCACAAACATCAATACTTGGAAGAACGGACTGGAAAGAGCATTGAAGAAATATTTGCCCAATGGCACGGCTGCCACCGGTCAGAAATGTCCCAAGTGCGGTGCTGAGACCCTTATCTATCAGGAAGGTTGTTTGATCTGCACCACTTGTGGCAATTCCAAATGCGGTTAAATCATAGTAGGATATAGCTTAACTAAATTAATATATGAAAATTACCTTAAACATCAACTACCACACGGAATGGGGGGAATCGCTCTACGTGAGCGGTTCCATCCCGGAACTCGGTAATGGCGATGCCTCCAAAGCTCTGGAGATGAACCTTACAAGTCCTGATATGTGGCAGCTTCAGTTGGATCTTAAGAATGATCCGGGAAGTTTTGACTATCGTTTTATCGTGAAGGCTCCCGAAAAGGAGTGGCGTTTCGAATGGGGAGCTCCTCACCGGTTTGTCAGCGGAAAAGGAATTGATTCCTATAGGATTTTCAGTTCCTGGCATGATCTTCCTGCAGACAAACCATTCTATTCCTCTGCTTTTGTGTATGGAATGTTACGTCGTCCCTATCGAGACCAGCCTCTTGCCGCAAAACCAGGAACGGTGTGTCTGCGCATTGAGGCTCCGATGATTGAGCCCGATGAAGTCCTTGCGATATCGGGAGAGGGTGATCTGCTTGGAAACTGGGATCCTGCGCATGCGATAATAATGAACGATGCCAATTTCCCGGTGTGGGAAGCAAATCTTCAGACTGATTCCCTCAAAATTCTTTTCGAGTATAAATTCTTGATATTGAAGAAGGACACTCGAGAAGTGAAAGGTTGGGAATATATCAACAATCGAGTTTACGGGATTCGTCCCGAATCCGCTACAGAGCAGGTCGTGATCGATGGTATCCGGTTTGCAAATCCGAAAGAAAATTGGAAAGGGGCAGGCACTGCCATACCTGTATTTTCGATCCGCACTGAGAATGACTTTGGAGTAGGTGATTTCATTGACATCAAGAAAATGGTAGACTGGTGTGCGTCTACCGGTCAGAAGATTCTGCAGATTCTTCCGATCAATGATACTACAATGACCGGAACGTGGGTTGATTCTTATCCTTATAAGGCAAATTCAACTTTTGCCCTTCATCCGATGTATCTTAACCTTTGGGAAGTCGGAACATTAAAAGATTCCTCACGTCGAGAATATTATTATAATCTTGCTAAAGAGCTTAATGCCCTCTCTGCAATAGATTACGAACGCGTTAATGCCGGTAAACAAGAATATCTGAGGGAGATCTATGCCGAGCAGGGAGCCGCTACGCGTCGTCGCAAGGAATACAAGGAGTTTGTTGCTCGCAATGAATATTGGTTGAAGCCATATGCTGCATGGTGTGTGCTCAGGGAACTATATCAGACACCTGACAACAATTGCTGGGGTGACTATGCAAGATACGATGCAAATAAAGT
>DAWBVG010000301.1:0-7316 GCA_052279865.1 Muribaculaceae bacterium | reverse complement strand
GCCCATGACCGGGCTCTGCGTTGCGGTCTGCGTCACAAAATTAGTACAATATTTCAAGTTCACAAAATAATTTGTGAATTTGTGTAAAATTTGAAAATTTCCCATGCACCCAAGCACCTTTCTTTGTTGCTCCCTTATGACGAAATTTCTTTGGGAAGTTCTTTGGCTTCTTTGGGATTTTCTTTGGTTTCTTTGTCGTAATCGCTTGTTTGTATGTAGCTTTCTTTGTCGGTCGATTTGGTGGTTTCTTTGGGATTTATGTTTCTTGTCGGTCGTTTGAAAGTAACAATTACAAAACCGCCATCCCAACGCCATGTAGGATCCTCAACACCTTGTTCGCGGCAGGCATCCATTATGCGTTTTGCTCCGGAACCCCAGCTTTCCAAATAGGTTGATTTGTAGAGAGCCTCAGCAATCTTAAGATTGTAGGGAATAGGCAAAAAACTATTTTGATAATCCCTCTTTATGTCTTGCAACTTCGGCAAGTTTAGCAAGACCCCAGTATAGTAACACTATTACGTATTGCACTATCGGCACTACAACCGTAAAAACAAACCAAGCCCAACCTTCGGAATCTTCATCCGATAACCTTAGATATATTGAATAAATTGAATACAAACTGACTATTATAAGATTTACTAATGCACCATTCCGGTGACTGAACTTTAATAATGCTAAAGTTATCATTAACGGTTGAGTCACTGCGAAAACGCACATCATGCCAAGTGATTGACTCCTTAAAGCAGAATCTATGCACGAGGCTAATAGTAATAGTTCAGCAATCGCCCACACTATCCAAAATCGTTTATCGGTCAGTTTCATATATCTTTACTTTATGCTGCGCTTCAACGTATTCACTTTTGCCGGGAAAGGTCTGCGCGCCTAAAACGCCAGCCATAAACTCAAATACAGTCGAATCATTATAGACTATCAGACATGGGTCGTCATTTAGGCTGTCTTGTTGCTCAGGTGTAAGAGGGCGATCATAGAACCGGAACGCGTACATACCCATTCCGATACGACGGAAAAGAATAGTGGAGTAACCGGTATGCGAATAGTTATCAATGTCAATTCCTATGCATCCACAGAAATCTTCCAAGTCATTTTCTAACTTTTTCAAATCCTGTTTACTCAAAATATCGGGCTGTAAGGCATCGGATCTATCAAATTCCACATGAAGCCATGTGCTGTCAGGAAGCATTTTTCGACAACGACGTGCAATATTTCTCATCCAAAAGCCGGCTTCTCCTTTGCAATTCTGCTCCATTATAAACGCACCACATTTAAGAGGCGGCTGATTGGCAAAATATATACCCATACCCAATATAAGCAAATCGGCGAAATGAAACCACAGCAGTATCTTATCTGTTTTAGTACGCCAACTGATTGACTTTATAAAAGAATAAATCCAAAATCCGATAATAGGAATAGTAATG
Organism: Muribaculaceae bacterium; assembly: GCA_052279865.1. Classification (GTDB taxonomy): domain Bacteria; phylum Bacteroidota; class Bacteroidia; order Bacteroidales; family Muribaculaceae; genus Lepagella. Next base: position 5,880 of record DAWBVG010000301.1, on the reverse strand, counting down.
TAGAAGAATATGATCGCGGCAGCCAACAACATAAACCCGGGACCAAAATCGTCAAGGTGGGACATTTCAAACATAAATGCCAATAGCAAAACCGTGACTATTGCCACAGCTAAATATCGCATGAATAGAAGAAATATCTGTCGCTTATTCATCGGTTGGTTTGTTTCAGTTTCATTCATATTCTTATATTATGTTTTAGTGCATATTCTTTGGCACTTTCTTCATCAAATGAATCATCAAGAGGAAGAATGGAAACATCTTTCACTAATGTTTCGCCATTATTGAAATCACCATATATCACAATGGCACCGATAGAATCCAAGGGTATCATGGAGTGGGGATAGACACCCTTATACCGTTGTTTTTCTGTCTCCAACAGTCCTTCCTTTTCATAAAGAATGGCACTGTCAAAGCCGATTATTGATGCTGGATGTTTCATTATATACTTGTCCGTTTCGCAATAAACGGGGTCGTACGTCAGGTATGAAATTATGCCTCCCGCCACTGCCAACAGTCCCCAACAAAAAGCATATAATTTAATCAATGCATTCCAGATATACTTCTTGCCATGGATGAAATACAGAGTGATTCCTGACAAGGCCGCTGTCCAGAATACGATGTAACCCAACCGCCAACGCAACTGAAATCCATTCACCAGAATATAAATGGACAGAGCAAGCATTACTACATGGAATGCAATCCGCGATATTTTATGCCACTTTTTCATTGCTTGCATCTTTCCAATATAAATCCATTATTTACAGCCCACATGAATATAAATACTCCACATAGAGCGATTATACCTCCCATAATGAATATAACAGCACCTATCTTATCCGATTTGGAAATTCCGATTGATAGAGTTTGGTTTAGTCGATTGTTTTTAAGGTACTTTAGATAAACGATTCTTCCAAACAAGCAACATATTACGATATTGCAGAACATCAGAGTTTTAAGTCCTATTGCCATGCGATTGCCAATTATATTGACCCAATAGAATGAAACTCCAACTAAGATGCTGGTTAAATACAAGTAAACAGCAAACAATATCATACCCATAGACATAAATACGGGCTTATCTCCATTTCCAACACGTTCTTGAAAACAGTAACAGCAGACAAATAATTTCTTGAAGAACATCATCGCTCGCTTCCTCTCCAATCTATAAAATCATGCTTTGGCACAAGGCCTAAAGATTCTATCTTTGCTATTTCAGCCGTAATAGGGATTATAGTCAGTTCCAAATTGTAGACTTTTCGTAAATCTCCGACACATGTATAATCCTTAAGATTAAAATTGCGACCAAATGCCTTACCATTATATTTGAAATAAATTTCATCAATGCGAGCTGTGGAATAACCATTTAACGAAGCTTCAATCACAGTGCTGTCTTTCCGTGTCGCAATAATATTAAGAGTAACAAAACCGATAACAGCCAATGAAAGACCCGATAACGCACCACCCTTAACCCATCGACTTGCCTTTGATTGTTTTGGAACGATGAAACTGCTGATTGTCAATAAACAGACGACCCATGTAGTCAAATCATATATCTGACAAGTAATAAGAAAGCCTCTTGATAGCCATATCACTATTACAAGCAAACCGATTATTGCCCAAAGCAAGTAATCAGTAGTCCGGGTGCGGATAGCCTTATATATCTCCATGCCGACGACATAGAAAATAGCGACTATCAAAATATATCTTAATACCTCTTCCATATCAACCTCTTATACAAGCATATCAAGTATTCGGACTTTTAATTTTTTGTAGTTTGAATAAAGCGCAAAGCGCAGAAACAGCACATCTGCTGCAATGAACGGCAGAAACAGTAGCATTGCAGCAAATCCTTTGGATATATCTTCAGAAAATGATGATATGGAAACCGTGATTAATGCCACCAAAAGACCGAGGTTCCAGACACACATGATAATCAATACCAACGGGTGTGGACCGATACTCAAATGGACTGTGCATTTGTTGCCGCCGCATGGTTCAACATAGCCGACAGCTTGCGACTCAAATGAATTCCAATAATTCATGTTTAATGCTATCCTGAATCCGTTTTGCCATACATTGCCACGAAATTCACCTTTCTTTCCATAGTTCATTCTATCGCAAGATATTATTGTCGAAGCCGATAACTCCGATAGAAATTCAGCGCAACTGCGATTGACTATAATATCTTTTTTGAAGAAAGCAACCATTGCCTATACTGTCTTTACATGTTTTATACCAATTTGATATGCAGTCAAAGTAAACGGAAGCACCGGTTTTTTAATATTGTATTTTGGAAGTCTGATGGCATTACCTAATTCCTGTAAATTTCTGAAAGTATTTCCATACATTTCATACCTTAGTTTACCGTTTTTAATCAACCAAATGCCGTCGATTATTTCTCCATATTTATTGTAAGTCCTTACATAAAACTTTGCTTCATAATCGTCAATATCTTTGTAGAATACGAGAAACGGAATGTATGGCATATAATATTTCAATTCGTTGCCATCAATCACTTTCCGGCTATAAAGTTTGAATGATAATACAGCAAGCCAGCCAAACATAACGGACAAGAACAGTAATACCATTGACAACCAAATAGAAGTATAAGCAAAACCGTCCCCATTCAACGAGCCAATTAACAAATAAAGCATTCCAATACACATAAACAGCATAAGCAATGGCAATATCGTTGCCATATATGCTCCCTTTCTATATTTTGAAACTACTATTGCCATAGATTAATTTGTTGCAATGCTGTCATTCCATTCAATCACTTCTCCGTCGTGAAACATCTTGTTTCCGGAAACAGCATAACCATTACCTATGTATTTGAATTGTGACGGTTTTGCATCTCTAAGTATTATTTTCTCTGCAACTTCACCTCCGACTCCCTCAAATTCGCCGGTTTCTTTATCTTCTTTAAAACCATCATAACAAATCACTACTTGCGGATAATATACATGATGCTTGTCTTTTGCGTACTCAGAGCCTTTGCACACACGGAATGTTTCAATATCCGCGCCGACATTATCTCCTTCCGCGAAATCCCCGACTATATATCCCCAATAAATCTGTCCGCCAATATTATTGTAACCTTCGACACAGCAATCGGTAGGCACACTTACCCACTCGCCTTTATCGGAAATATTATCACTGCGATAAGAGCAAGAAGTTAATGACAGGAGCGGTATTATTATCAAGCATAGCTTTTTCATGTGTCTATTATCTGTAATTGAGCAAAGTTACAACGAATAATCGACACCAGGTGTGACAAATGTCACAAACCGACATGAAAATCAGTCCCTAACGATGTTTTTCTTAGTTTTTTCCATTTTGGGGCGATTCGGACCGCGATTACGCACCTTCTAATTGATACAGGCAGACAATCATCAAGATCGCCTGCATGCTCTACATTCGTATGATAAACTGTTCTTATACTGTACCTCTTTTCCCACACTTTAGAATAAGTGCTTTGTATGGAATATATGTTTAGGATCCAACTTCTATAAGCGGTTGAAAATACCTGAATCCTTTTCAGTATTTGTGATTTTATGCTTGGGCGATTTTGACGATTTGCCGAAAGGTAAACTATATAAAAATGGCTAAACTAGTTGTAAAAGACACCACAATCAGAAATGTTTTGAACTGCGGTTTAGACAATTATTTTTTGCGAAGGCGGCTGAGGTGTGTCGGAGTAATGTTCAGCAGCGAGGCGATGTCCTTGAGTGAAAAGAGTTGGAACAGGTTCGGGTCGCAGCTTAGCAACTCGTCATAGCGTTGTTGCGGCGATTTGGAATAGAGGTCAACGTGGCGGTCGTATAGGGTGTAGAATACTTCGCGAGTTGTGGCTTCGATTATTTGACGAACTCTTTCATCTGCCCGCATCAGATCCGCAACTTCCGCAGAGGGTATACAATAGATTTCACAAGGCACGGTTGCTATGATAGAGCATCGCGATTTCTGCCGATAAAGCGAACCGGGGAAATCGCATACGAAATGACCTGCAAATTCAAGACCGACAACATGGGGAACACCATCTAACGAATAGGATACATACTTAAGGGCTCCGGATTCAACATAGCCAATATAGCGTCCGACATTCCCTGCCATAATAAATGCTTCGCCCTTATCATAATGTCGTAGTTGACCGCGACTTTTGCAAAGGTTCTGCCAAAAGTCGGTGTCGATATTATCGATATATGAGTTGAATTTCGAAGGCATACTTCTAGTCTATTAATCATCCACAAAGTTACATAGGAAAAAAGACAAAAGTTGTGACAAATGTCACAGCTGCCTGATAAAATAGCCTTTTTAGAGCTTTAATCTGCCGATTTTTCCTCTTCTGTGATGTTCGTCGCTATAGATTCACGGAATCGATGAAGCTGACGGCGTGAAATATTGAGGTATGTAGCAATCTCTCCGAGCGATACCAGATCAAACAGGAGCGGATAGCGCTCAAGCAACTGACGGTAGCGTTGCTCCGGGGTGGATCGGTAGTTGTTATGATAAAAGGCGAGGCCAAGCAACAGCCTGACCTCTTAATCCTTTTATAGTGCGGATATTGAGACTAAAATCAATACCGGCACTTTTGTGAGAGCAAAGTTAGCTCTTTTTACAGATATAACAAAATATTCTTGACAAATGTTTTCTCAACCAGTAGGATTTATCTGATTCATACTCTTTTACCGCTCGATTACAGTCTGGGGAAGACCTCCACATTTTGAAAGGATGTCTACTATTACCGAGTAGGAATTGTATTTATCAAGTATCTTCTGCAATTCAACCGCCATGTCGCGCTCTCTGTTTGCCGACACTTGTTTAAGCAAATATCTCACGACTTTAATACTACCGTGTAAATTCATGTACTCCTCAGGATTACATAAATCGGCAGGCCCTTTTTTAATACGCTTAAAAGGTTTGAAATCAAACAAAACACTCCCATGAGCACATGTGTTTCTAAGAATCCTAACAAGTTCTATGTAGTTTTCAAATACATCGACATACTTGATGCCAAACCTGCGGGAAATGCGTTGCTTGACATTATGATCAAGCAATGCGGAATACAGCGTGACATTCTCACCAAGAGTCATTAATTCAATCGTCTTCCAGGCTGGAGCATATTTGTCACTGGGATATTTTTTGTGATGACGCTTTATTGTTGGATTCTTCTTGAAGGACTTGTTATATACGACATTATCGAATGCCGCTATAAAATTGCTGTCAACATATGCAGGATTTACGAACCAGTGGGAATCTGGTTTATATTCCATAGATCCCTCGTATGTAAGAATTGTCCTGAAATTGACTTCGATACGGGAGATGTATTTCAGGAGAAGATTCCTGAGCTCAAAATCGAAATAATATAGTTTTACTGCATCTCCGAATCTGGTATCATCATTGTATAAGTGTATCCTGTGATGTAGATCAGGATAAGTCTGTTCAAAGGGAAACAAATAGAACCCAAGGCGATAATAGCCTATATCGGCAAGTACCTCCTTTGCTTTTAGTTCGTCAATGACAACCAGCCCCCTGCTTTTGAGCAGCGATAATTGGTCTTCTATGGATAATGCCTGCTTTGTCATGATGCAAATTTACAAAATATAATGCAGACCGCATAGCATAAAATTCAGCTTTAATCTGCCGATTTTTCCTCTTCTGCGGTGTTCGTTGCTATGGATTCACGGAAGCGATGAAGCTGACGGCGAGAAATATTGAGGTATGTAGCTATCTCTCCGAGTGAGACCATATCAAACAGGCGCGGATAGCGCGCAAGCAACTGGCGGTAGCGTTGCTCCGGGGTGGATCGGTAGTTGTTGAGCACCTGCTCGTATGCCTGCTCAAATAAAGCATCCAGGAACTTGATATAAAGAGTGGGGT